>JBLHLI010000167.1:0-5864 GCA_047618765.1 Enterobacterales bacterium
TCAACAAATCATCAGAGCTATAGACAGTTTTGAACTTCAAGGATTAAACACCCTAGAAGATCATAATGCCGATGAATGGTTCGTGTAATCTAATTAATTACACGTACACTGGAAAAAGCTATCAGCTATTGCCCTTCCAGGTATGATAGCTTTTTTCTTTTATTCACTTAATCATTATTCCTTTCAAACTTCTCAATCATTCGTTATAGTCTTGCTTTAATTCATTTATCGTTGGCTAACTATGAAAACCAATTCTAATATCGACACTTTAACAAGCCAAATTACTTCCATGTTAGAAATGCAGCATGCAATGAACAGTAAGGTTCATCCAGACTGGTTTGAGCAAGGCTTTCAATGGTACAGAGCCATTTGGGTAGAATGTGCTGAAATGCTTGATCACTATGGTTGGAAATGGTGGAAGCATCAATCTCCCGATATTGATCAGGTACAATTAGAACTTGTCGACATTTTTCACTTTGGTTTAAGCTGCAAAATAATTGAAAATACAGACTTACCCGTTATAGCTGCTGAGATTGCAAATGCAATGCAGTCGCCTGTGATTGGAGCTGATTTTAAAGAAACTCTAGAAATATTAGCTGCACATGCACTAAATGAAAAACAATTTGATGTAGCAGCCTTCTCTGGATGCCTTCAGCAGTGTAATATGACTGCAGATGGACTTTATCGCAGCTACGTCGGTAAGAATAGCTTAAACTTCTTCAGACAAGACCATGGTTATAAAGAAGGTACATACATTAAAGTTTGGAATGATAGAGAAGATAATGAATATTTAGTGGATATTATTAATCGTTTAGATTCCACAGCTCATGACTTTAAAGAGCAGGTATATAAAGCTCTTGAAGAAGTTTATCCTGCATAAAAACAGGATTAATCATTAGTTTTTTAAATTTTCTTAAATAAGAATAATGCATTCCATAAATATATTACTATACTTAAAGTAGGAATTCATTTTTGGAGAATAAAATGCTGACAATTCAACGAACTTTCTTGTTTTTATTCATATCAACCTTGTTATTGACGGGGTGTAATAATTCAACTCCACCAATATCTGAAGTCAAAACCCCGGTAACTGAACCTGAACAAGAAATTGCCCAAGCTACTGTAGCTGAAAATTGTGAGTTAACTATGGGTTGGGAACCTTGGGCTCCATATCATTATCAGGAATATGGCGAAAAAGTAAAAGGTTTAGATATTGAGATGATGGATATGATTACAGCTGAAACAGGTTGTAAAATCAGCTATCAAAAAGGTGATTGGAAAGTCTTATTACATAAGCTTAAAACGGGTGAAATTGATTTATTAACGGGCGCGTCAATTAACGATGCACGGAAGCAGTACGCTACATTTTCTGATGGTTATCGAACCGAATCTTTTCAATTGTATGTTAGAGCTGGTGAGGTTAATAAGTTTGAAGGTTATAATATGAAGGAGTTGATTAATAATGGCTTCCGTTTAGGTGTAACCATGGATTATATTTATAATGATGAAGTTAATAGCCTTCAAGATAACCCTGAAAATGCTTCAAAAATAATAGCAGTTTCAACGGGATTAATTAATTATTCAAAGTTGTCAGAAGGTGATATCGATGGATTCCTTGAAGATCCTGTCGTTGGTAGCAGCTCTATTCGTCGTCAAGGTCTTGATGATCAAATTGAATTACATCCTTATATCATTAACACAGGAGATGTTCATGTTATGTTTAGTAAAGTTTCAGTCAATGAAGAAACTATTAAAGGTTTCAATAGGGCTCTAGGCAAGATACGTTCTGACGGAAGACATCAGAAGTTAATGAACAAATATACAAACTAGTATATTTAAATAAGAATATAAAAGGAAAGTAAGTACTTGCTTACATGCTGTAAAGCTACGATTAGTAGTCAATTATAACAATGCCAAGTTTAAAACCAAATAGCACAATTTTAATTGATGGTAATGCATACCTGTATCGTTTTTATCATGGCTCTGAGCCTAGGTTTAGAAGTAATGGTGAAGCAACTCATGTCATTTATAGTTATATGATGTTTCTTAGAACCTGTTTATTTCGCTATAAGCCCGAAAGACTAATTGTTGTATTCGATGCTCCTGGTACCAATTTTAGGCATGAACTTTTTCCTGACTACAAAGCCCATAGAAATCCAATGCCTGATGATCTAAGGTCTCAGATTGAGCCTGTTAAACAAGCAATTAACTTACTGGGTATCCCCGTTATTGAATGTCCTGATGTTGAAGCTGATGACAGTATTGCTACCCTAGCAGTCATTTATGCAGAAAAGGGCGATATGAATTACATCTTTTCACTTGATAAAGATCTTACTCAATTAGTTTCAGATAAAATTCATATCGTTCATGATCGTAAGAGATTGATTCTCAATAGTGATTTCATTATTGAGAAATATGGTGTTCAACCAAAGCAAATAATCGATTTACTCGCTCTAACCGGTGATGATGCAGATAATATACCTGGTGTTGAGGGTGTTGGTTTAAAAACAGCTGCAAAACTCTTACAAACCTGGGGAACAGTAGAAAACATCATTGCCAATGCCCAGTGGGTAAAGGGAAAAGTCGGTATAAATTTAAGAAATTCAATCGATAAATTACTATTAAGTAAGCAATTAACAACAATTCGTTTGGATGTGCCATTGTCACTAGAACAAAATTCCGCAGAATTAGCCCCAGAAGATAAAGCTGGAATAAGTCATTTTTGTGAACAATATGAGTTTAGTTAATGATCATTCCATTTGAAGAACTTAAGGAAGAGACGCTGTTATCTTTGGTGGAATCTTTCATACTTCGTGAAGGCACTGATTATGGTGATGATGAGGTTAGTTTGGAACAAAAGTCTACGCAGATTATCCAGCAAATCAAAACAGGCAAAATACTAATAGTTTATAGTGAATTACATGAATCATGTGATCTAATGCCTGCTTCTCAGTTTTCCGCTTAACCCTCAAAGCAGAGCTCAATGAATCATTAAGCTCTTTCTGATTGCTATTACCCGATTTTACTATCCTATTGGAGAACCTGGAGGAAGGGGATGAGTTTTAGGAAGGCTTTTTAAGGTATCCCCATTTAAAAAGTCTGAGATATCTTTAGCAGCTTGTACATGCATGGCCTTTTGTTCTGGTTTACCTCTACTTCGACTTTCTAACCATTTTTGTAAATTTCTAAGATTTGAGAGTGTTATGGCTCGAACCTGTGGAGAGCTATCCGTTGAGCTGGCTAGATGAAAAAATTGTTTAAGCACCGCCCAATTAATACTGCGCTGTACTTCAGCTAGATAAGTATCTTTAATAGAGAGCTTCCAACTATTTGTAATAATTTCTTTTTGAACATCATTAACACCAATATTTTTATTATTAAGTGCTTTCTGCTGTATTAGTCTCACAGAGCGACTTGGATTAAGTAACATTTTAAGAGTATGGGTTGCAGCTGATTCTACCGCTGAAAAAGCATCAAAGGATGGTTTAGCATTAGATTTGAAACTCTCCCTATCCCTTCTAAATCCATAAGCTGGTGGTGGAATAAAACGAAGGATATTCTGTGGAATTGCAAGTTCTTGACTTGAAATTGTTCGAAGCAAAACCTGTAATGCTTGATTTTGTGCTTCTGGACTAACTTCTTTTGTAGAAGGAGGTAAAACGCCTCCTCTAAGGCTGTAATTATAATTTATACCGCCTATTAACTTCGCTGCTGCTTCACTTTGAAATCGATGAAATAAATATACAGGAACAAAAACTTGTTCAAGAGTTGACCAGGGTTGTCCATTTTTAATTGAGTTCTCACCAAATTGCTCAAGAGCCACTTTTCTTACATCGAGTACTCTCGATAATTCAGCTACTGGATCACTGCCATTATCCCAAAGACTTGAACTTGGATGAGCCATCGAGCTTGCTCTTGAGTCTTGGTCAGTAATAAATTCAATACCACTGTCTGCAATTTTCTTGATGATTGCCTTTAACTCTTGTTGTTCTGTTTGATCAGAAAATTGAGCGTATGAATATTCAATGGCTAATTTATCCCATTCGGCAATACCCTTAGCGTAGGCGTCTTTGAGCGAAACTTTACCTTCATCATTAAGTTGTACTAAAGGATGTGGATAATCCATAACTGATGATCGGTTAAGTTTACTAGCAGCAAAATTATGTGTTAACCCTAACGTATGACCAACTTCATGAGCAGAGAGTTGCCTTAAGCGAGCAAGAGCCATTTCTTTTAACTCATCAGCAGTTTCATCTCCTTGGGTAAAAGGTGAAGTTAGTCCCTGGGCTATTAACATGTCTTGTCTGACTCTCAGCGAACCTAATGTAACATGGCCTTTAAGTATTTCACCTGTCCGAGGATCAACAATAGAATCACCATATGACCATCCTCTTGTTGAGCGATGAACCCACTGAATAGTGTTATAACGAACATCCATTGGATCAGCATCCCCTGGCAGCATTTCTACTCGAAAAGCATTTTTAAAGCCGGCAGCTTCAAAAGCTTCAGTCCACCAAGATGCACCTTCTCTTAGTGCAGACCTAACTGGCTCCGGAACGCCAGGATCTAAATAGTAAATAATAGGTTTAATAACCTCACTTAACTTTTTACTAGGATCTTTTTTTTCAAGGCGGTGTCTAACTAATAAGCGTTTTGACATTGACGAACCTAACGGTACGGCATAATCTTTGTAGCCAATTGAGAATTGTCCAGTTCTCGGATCAAAATCACGGGTCTTATAATTATTATCTGGAAGTCGTATAAAAGAATGATGAGTTCTTACGGTTATTATTTCAGGAGTAGGGGTTACTGAACTGATATAGTCCCCTGGTTTGGTACCTTTTAAAGTAATAGTCGACTCTAGTTCAGTGTTATCAGGAAAGTTTTTACTCCTAGGTAGATAAATTGCTGAGCGACTTTTATCGTTAGAATAGCTGCCTTGTTTACGTTGGGCTAACCGATCCTTGATATTATGTGAATCACGCAATAGGAAATCGGTGATATCGATGAGTATTTGACCATCCGATTCAGCAGCAATTTTAAATCCCCATAATATTGAACTGGCAAAAGCTTCATTTACAGCCCTTACTTCAAGTTTATTATCTGATTCTGCTCTGTAATTTAAATTAGGTTGTTGTAGAAAAACTTTAGGTCCAGTTCTAACAAATTGAACAACTCGTTTGTCGCCTAACTGCCCTCTATCGAGACTCAAGTCATTGGAACCAACTCCAGAAGCTAAAGAGTTTACATATAAAAACTCATCATTAAGAGAATTAACTTCTAAATAAACTTTTCCTGCTGAGTCATCCCAATAAAAGGTCAAAAAACCAGGCTTCTTATCCATGGATTTTGTGAATTCAGTAATTTTAATTGCAAAAACAGCCTGGGTTAATAAGAGGCTTATAAATAGTCCAAATAACTTAATTTTCATTGAATTAATCCAGTTGTGTTTAATAGTTATCAAATACTTTTTGATGATATATCTTTCATCGTACTTGAATGGGCGATTTTTGAAAATTGTACTATACTTTTATAGTATGAACCGAAGTTATAGAACTAAATACACTATTACAAGATTTTAAAGGCAATTACATGTTACCGGAATCAATTAAACAGATATTTTCTACAAATAAAGGTCCCTTAAGCCATGAAGAACTCGTGTTAAGTGAATCTATTAAGTCACTTGAAATAGCACTATCGAATGAACTCAATAACTGTTTATTTGAAATTGATCAAGAAACTTTATATATGGAGCCTGAACTATCTCGTCTGACTGCCGAATTACAGTGTGCTCTAGATATCGTTCAATGTGCAAAAACACTCGATGAAAGAAAAAGAGTTTATGAAATATTGATGCACTTAGG
>JBLHLI010000168.1:0-5863 GCA_047618765.1 Enterobacterales bacterium
TGGGAAATATCGGTGCTGGTCTCGCCATTGGAATTTCAATAGGTATTGTCGTTGGTGTTAGTTTGCAGAAGAAAAAGAAAACAGACCAAGAGAAAGAGAAGCCAGAGTAATATCCTGGCCTAATCGATACATGAAATGAATATTAAAATTGGTGGTTTACAAAGAAAGGAGGTTATTCTTCTTTTGCAAGAACATAAAAATGATATGCAGCTTCACTCACCTGCAGAAAGCGTTCATGCTCTCGATTTATCTGGATTAAAAAACTCAGATGTTACATTTTGGAGTGTTTGGATAAACCATGAACTAGCCGGATGTGGTGCATTAAAAGAGCTCAATAAAACACAGGGTGAAATAAAGTCTATGCGAACATCTATAAATCATCTCAGAAAAGGTGTTGCAGACAACTTATTAAATCATATTTTAAAAGAAGCTACAAAACGCTCATATAAAGAACTTAGTTTAGAAACGGGTACAAAGGATGTCTTTTTACCAGCACAACAACTATATAAGAAATACGGTTTTTATACTTGCGGGCCATTTGGTAATTATACGGAAGATCCCTATAGTACATTTATGACCAAGATACTGGAGTAATGTACTTAGGATCGTTGCCATTACAGAAGAGCAGCTAAAAGCCATCATGTTAGAAAACAAGATAGGGTTAGGTATATTGGATTGTGAAATTAATGAAAGGCCAATTTCTCATAATTTTGTAACTTCAAAGGCAAATTGGGAAGATCTTGAGGTAAAGCTACCAAAATATGATGCATATGAACCTAATCGGGAGTAAGCTATCGAGTCTATACATGGAATGGATTAGATAACCTGTTGCACTTGTACAGGGCGTTTTGTGTAATAATCGCAATTTTATCTTTATATTCGAACTGGTGAATTCGGATATAATTTTTTGTTTTTCACCTACAATATGAGTAAATAAAAATGAGTAAAGGTACAGTAAAATGGTTCAATGCCGATAAAGGCTTCGGTTTCATTACACCTGAAGATGGTAGTAAAGATTTGTTCGTACATCATTCAGAAATTCAAGCTGGTGGCGGATACGCAACATTGAATGACGGCCAAGCTGTTGAATTCGAAGTTGGCCAAGGCGAGAAAGGTCCTTGTGCAAATAAAGTTGTTGCTGTTTAAGTAACGCTTAAAAAATCAAGAAAAAGGGACGCCGAATTTCGGTGTCCCTTCTTGAGAAATTATCAGTACAGATGCATTCTGTACATTTATTCAGCTAAAAGCAGTTAATCAGGCTTATCAGTCACAGCTCCAGTAGAAGCAGAGCTTACTGTTCTCGCATACTTTGCTAACAACCCTCTGGTATATTTTGGTGCAGGCTGTTTCCAGTTGTGCTTTCTCTTAGCCATTTCTTCATCATTGATATTAAGCGTCATTTCACGATTTTGCGCGTCAATTGTAATACTATCTCCATTTTCTACCAGCGCAATGGCGCCACCTTCATAGGCTTCAGGTGTGATATGACCCACCACAAAACCTCTGCTGCCGCCAGAAAAGCGACCATCGGTGATAAGTGCGACATCGTTGCCTAAGCCTTTACCCATAATTGCTGAGGTGGGACTCAACATTTCCCGCATGCCAGGGCCGCCTCTCGGGCCTTCATAGCGAATGACTACCACATCGCCGGCTACCACTTGGCCATCAATAATAGCGGCAAAGCCTTGCTCTTCTGAGTCATACACTTTAGCCGTGCCAGTAAAGCGCAAGCCTTCTTTGCCTGTTATTTTTGAAACAGCGCCTTCAGGCGCTAAGTTACCAGTGAGTATAACCAGATGACTGTCTTTTTTGATTGGTTTATCAAAAGGTAAAATAATAGTCTGACCTTCAGGATAATCTGCTACCCCAGCCAGATTTTCGGCCATGGTTTTGCCCGTTACTGTCATGCAGTCACCGTGCAACATACCTGCATCTAACAAGCGCTTCATCAGAGGTTGAATGCCACCGATTTCAATTAATTCAGACATTAAATATTGACCACTTGGACGCAAGTCAGCGATCACCGGTGTTTTTACACCAATACGCACAAAATCATCGAGTGTCACTTCTACTCCAATGGCGTCAGCCATCGCAATTAAATGCAACACTGCATTGGTAGAGCCTCCTAGGGTGATGATCAGCGTAATCGCATTCTCAAATGCCTTTTTGGTCATAATATCGGACGGCTTAATGTCTTGTTCGAGCAAGTAAATAATGGCTTTTCCTGCATCAACGCAGTCTTGTTTTTTATTATCTGAAACCGCATTTTGCGCAGAGCTATTCGGCATGCTCATACCCAAAGCTTCAATCGCCGAGGCTAAAGTATTTGCCGTATACATGCCGCCGCAAGAACCGGGTCCGGGTATAGCCGTTTTTTCAATATGTTCCAACTGCGTGATAGGAATATCGCCATTAGCATAACCGCCTACAGCTTCAAATACTGACACGATATCTGTGTGGTCTTCGCCAGGTAAAATGGTCCCGCCATAGACGAAGATAGAGGGGCGATTTAGGCGCGCTAGACCCATCAAACATCCTGGCATATTTTTATCACAGCCACCAATCGCTATAATGCCGTCATGTCCCATGCCGGCCGATACTGCCTCTATAGAATCGCAAATAACTTCACGCGATACCAAAGAATACTTCATGCCTTCTGTGCCCATAGAAATACCGTCAGATATGGTAATGGTGTTATAAATCACGCTTTTAGCACCAGCGCTATCTACGCCCTTACCTACCTCTTCTGCAAGGGTGTTAATGTGCATGTTGCATGGCGTCACCATTGACCAAGTTGAGGCTATGCCCACCTGTGATTTTTTGAAATCTTCATCGCCAAAGCCTACGGCTCTTAACATAGAGCGGCTAGGGGCCTGAGCTGCACCGTCTACAATTTTTTGTGAATATTTACGTGGTTTATCTGTACTCATATTTTGCTCTTCGTTTTCGGCTTCAATAAATGCACTATAGATTTTTATAAATAAACAATCTAAGTTTATTTAGGTCAGATACAGGCAATAACACGCTCATGACTGAGCGCACACGGCTCGCCTTTTATTGAGGGACTTTAGTATAAGGCGAACTCATATAATCGTTTAAGTTTTCTTTGATTTCTTCGCAGCTTTCTTTTCCTTTGCCGTTAAAAGTGGTTTCTTTTTAGTATTTTTCTTACTGTCTTGTCCTTTACTCATTACATTTACCTCTAGTTATATGTCTTTTAATCTATATTTTCCATTATAAGTATGGCCCTAATAATGAATAACTGAAAGGCATTAATACTAATTAAGAACAATCAAATTATGAAAGGAAAAAAGCACTAACTTCAGTCTGGTTGATTAGCATGTCTAGAAACCTAACAGTTTAAGATACCCAGAGCTATATACTCACTTTCATTCGTTGTACAATGGTGTTTTAAGCATGCTGGTTACTAGTGACTAGCCTCTACTGTAGATTGAATGTCTTTTGGCATCATCAAATAACCCTATAAGAGCTAAATAACGCCATGAAACCCTATACAGATATTGCCGACTTAATTGAAATATTTGAGTCGGATATAAAATCACTTACCGATAAAATTACCGCCTTAAAAAAAAAGCCACAGAGCTTTAATGAACAAGTTATTTTTAAATATATTGATACAGGTAGCACGGGTAAAACAAAAGATTTTGTTAGATCCTTAGGCGTAAAATCTGAACGTGGTTCACTATTCTCATCTAGTGATGTGAGTAAGTTAATAAAAGTCGGTGCCGATGATGTTTCATCTGAGTTACTTGTTATCGCGCGAAAGGTGGTCGGTATGAAAAAGAAGGGTAATGTCCATCGTTAGCCAGCAATGAAAATAATTTTGCTATATGGAGCCTAAAGAATGAGTAATAAAAAATTATTTATCTATTCTAGTTTACTATCATATATATTCTTAGTTGCTGGCATTGGACTGTTTGCCATTCCTACAATACTTGAACATAATGCAACACTATCTAGTTTTAGTAGCCCTTATCTTAATAAATATATTATTCAAATAATTTTCGCCTGTATAGTATTTGCTTTTTTTCTTGGCTGGTTATCTGTTTTTACTGGCAAAAATATATTATGCCGTCAATGTAAAGGTTCTATGCTGGTTAAAAACCGTTTTGGTTTTAGAGGCCTAGCATTAAAGCCTGTTTTCAGCGTTATAAATAACAAACAAATTTGTTCTCACTGTACTAACGATGCGAATTGCGAAGAAATATAACAATGCATGAAATATATTCCATAAACCTTAAGGTAAGTACAGCATGCTAACAAAGCTTGATAACTCAAATGAAGAAGTAGCTAGTCAGATTTATTCTATTTTCCAAAGTTCTTATAAGGTTGAAGCTCAACTTATTGGTACTCTTGAATTCCCGCCACTATTAAGAGAGGCAAAAGATATAGAGTGTTCTGAAACAGATTTTTATGGCT
This sequence comes from Enterobacterales bacterium, assembly GCA_047618765.1. GTDB lineage: Bacteria > Pseudomonadota > Gammaproteobacteria > Enterobacterales. Next base: position 4,441 of record JBLHLI010000168.1, read on the forward strand.
ACTTTGAAAGTAAGAGTTTAGCTGGCGTTATTGAAATAGCTCTCGATAATATGCACCTAGAGATCCATAGTTTAACCATAGACCCAAACCACTTTAGAAAAGGTATCGCAGACAAATTAATCAACTATATTTTAGGTGATCTTGATTTTACAGAAGCTATTGTAGAAACAGCCGTTGTAAATATACCAGCCATTAATTTATATAAGAAACATGGTTTTATTGAGTTTAGAAGATGGATGCCGTCACACGGTATAGAAAAGCTAGCTATGTCGTCTCAATAAACTATGTCACAAATACATAATAAGTAATCAAATTTTAAGGTCATTACATATGAAAATACTTCTACGGATTAATCTCGTTATCTTGATTTTTTTAGCCGTAACTTCAGGTATATCTAAAGTCATGCTAATGCCTCAAGAAGTTGAGTTTTTTGGTGGTATAGGCTTTAGTAATCCAATGTTAATTATTTTTGGTGTCTGTCAAATTATCGGCGGCTTAATGCTTGTTCTATCTAAAACAAGATTAAGCGGTGCTATTATCGTAGCTATCACTTTTACAATATCGGCTATTGCTTTATTCATCTCAAAAAACATTATTGTTGCAGTAATTACTTGTTTTACTCTTCTTATGCTAGGCATAGTTATAAAGCGCAGTATTAACAGCCCTAAAACTGAACAAGCCTGATAATTTTAAATATAGGGTGAAGAAATTGATTCAACTCAGAGAAACTAAAGTGTAAAGACAATAACATGGTAAGTCTTAGTTCAACTTTAAAACATCAGGAGAATTAATATGAACAATAAATTAGTGTTAATTATATTAGCCATACTACTTCCACCAGTTGCAGTATTTCTTAAAAATGGCGCAGGTAAAGATCTCATTATAAACATTGTGCTTTGCATACTCTTCTTCATACCTGGGGTAATTCATGCACTATGGCTAGTAACAAAATAATAAGGGTTGTATTTAGCCCTAAAATGTAAAGCATGATCCACCTGGTGGTTTATGCGTTAGGTGGCTATGGAAATTTTACTCTATCTTGCAGCATTTATGACTTTCTTCATAGGCATTACTCACTCTGTCTTAGGAGAAAAGTATATTCTAATAAGACTATTTAAAAGAGATAGTCTTCCAAAACTGTTTGGTGGCACTGAATTCACCCAACTCACTCTTAGATTTGCTTGGCACATTACGACAATAGCATGGTGGGGCTTTGCTGCAATTTTAATTATGCTTGCTGAGAAGTCTTTCACTTATCAAAACTTAGCTATGGTGATTGCTGTTACTTTCTTATCTTCATCTATCATAACAATTGTCATGTCTAAAGGGCGACACTATGCAGGTTTTGTGTTTTTATTCATTGGGGCAATTAGCTTTTATGCAGCCGTCGCTTAAGCAAACCCCCATAAAAATAATCTAAGTA
>JBLHLI010000169.1:0-5856 GCA_047618765.1 Enterobacterales bacterium
AACGGGGATTTTTGTTTGTTGATCAATATTGAATAAATCGAGTAACGACTCGCTGAGATTATTGTCATCAACAGTATCCCATGGCGTGTCTATTGTTTGAACGTCTTCACCTTGGGTATGGAAAACTGTCATTTGATCGAGTCTGCCATGAATCGCGATATAATTATTATTACCTGCCTTGCCATCAAGGCCATCTATGTTTTGTGTAATAAGGTTTTTATCCGCTAACCAATAATGGACGTCATTGGGTCCGTGATCTCGATAGGTCGCAAAGCGCTTATAATACCACTGCAGAAATTGTTCAGGATAGTTCTTATACATGTTGCGGGTTGCCATTTCCTGAGGTGTATAGTTTTCACTGCCTATGGTCCAATAGCCATCTGCACCACGAAAAGTTGGAATGCCGCTTTCAGCGCTTACCCCTGCTCCTGTTATATAGAGTATGTTTTGCTCAGAATTATCCATTTTCGTCCTTTTTATCCTAGTAAAGATAGGCATAATTAAGCTTAGCATGATCTGGTTTTAATTTTGCGATACTCATTATGAACACTTTGTTTATATCTTGGCACTTCGTTGGCTTCAGGTAAACACCTGAACCTTTTGGTTTTATGCAATCGATAAAACCTTTCAAACCTTGTATATGATTGAGCAATTAACTAAAATCTGAGCAGCATAATTAAAAATAATCAGCTGTTATAAGCTATTTTCAGCAGCTATCATCAAAAAACGAGATAATTTATGTCCAAAACTTACCCTGTTAATCCTAAATTTGCAGCCAAGGCGTTAATCAGCGAAGCCCAATATTTTGAAATGTATCAAGATTCTATTGATAACAATGAAGCGTTTTGGGCTGAGCATGGAAAACGTATCGACTGGATCAAACCTTATACCAAAGTTAAAGATGTTTCTTACGCTAAAGATGATTTACATATTAATTGGTATTCAGATGGCACTTTGAATGTCTGTGCTAATTGCGTTGACCGTCACCTTGAGGATAAAGCTGAGCAAACGGCTATTATTTGGGAAGGTGATAATCCTGATAATTCTAAGCACATCAGCTACCGTGAATTGCATCAAGAAGTTAGTCGTTTTGGTAATGTCTTAAAAGAGCTGGGTGTTGTGAAGGGTGATAGGGTGACTCTTTATATGCCGATGATCCTTGAAGCAGCTTATGCCATGTTGGCCTGTGCTCGAATTGGCGCCGTTCACTCTGTGGTCTTTGGTGGCTTTAGTGCTGATGCTCTTGCTGGAAGAATTATTGATTGTAAAAGTAAAGTTGTTATAACAGCAGATTTCAGCAACCGTGGTGGAAGGCAGATTCCGCTGAAGACAAACGTAGATGATGCTGCTAAAAAAGCTGGAGTCACTGATTATCTTGAATCTGTTCTAGTCATAAAAAATTCTGAACAGTCTGTTCAGTGGAATAGTGAATTAGACCATTGGTATCATGATTTAACAGCTAAAGTTTCCGATGATTGTCCGGTTGAAGAAATGAGTGCTGAGGATCCTCTATTTATTCTTTATACCTCCGGCTCAACAGGTACACCGAAAGGCGTTTTACATACCTGTGGTGGTTATATTGTTTATGCCTCGATGACCCACCAGTATGTATTTGATTATCATCCGGGTGATATTTATTGGTGTACAGCCGATGTGGGATGGGTGACTGGTCATAGTTATATAGTATATGGACCTCTTGCTAATGGCGCCACTACGCTTATGTATGAAGGCGTTCCTAACTATCCAGAGTGGAACCGTTTTTGGCAAATCTGTGATAAGCATCAAGTTAATACCTGCTATACAGCTCCAACGGCTATTCGTTCATTAATGCGTGAAGGTGATGAGCTCGTTAAAAGCACTTCGAGAAAGTCTTTAACATTACTTGGCAGTGTCGGTGAACCTATTAATCCTGAAGCTTGGGAATGGTATTACAAGGTAGTAGGTGAAGAGAATTGTCCAATTGTTGATACTTGGTGGCAGACGGAGACCGGAGGCATTTTAATAACTCCATTGCCTGGAGCCACTCCACTTAAGCCGGGTTCAGCGTCACGTCCTTTCTTTGGAATTCAACCGGCTCTTGTTGATGGTGAAGGTAATGAACTTGAAGGCGCCGTTGATGGCAATTTAATCATTAAAGATAGTTGGCCTGGTCAAATGCGCACGGTTTATGGTGATCATAAACGTTTTGTTGAGACCTATTTCAGTACTTTTGAAGGCCGATACTTCACCGGAGACGGTGCACGTCGTGATGAAGATGGATATTACTGGATTACCGGTCGTGTTGACGATGTGTTGAGTATATCGGGACATCGAATGGGCACTGCTGAAGTGGAAAGTGCCTTTGTAGCACATCATGATGTAGCAGAGGCTGCAATAGTTGGTTATCCCCACGATATAAAAGGCCAAGGAATTTATGCCTATGTCACTTTAAATATAGGCGTTGAGGCTAACGAAGCCTTAGAAAAAGAACTGGTTCAATGGATCAGAAAAGAAATTGGTCCTATTGCTTCTCCTGATTTTATTCAGTTTGCGCCAGGCTTACCTAAGACACGGTCGGGAAAGATCATGCGTCGTATCTTACGCAAAATTGCAGAAGATGATTTCAGTAATTTAGGCGATATCTCAACTTTGGCAGAGCCTGCTGTTGTTGAAGAGTTAATAAATAATAGAAAGAATCGAGCTGGTTAAACAACCTGAATTCAAACCCAAATACAAGTACAGGCTTTATCTAAAAGATTAATATAACAATCTTGCTGCCAAGCTGTGTAATTGGGTGTCAAATAATAAGTGTAGACGGCTCACTCATTCAAAAGACGATAAAGGAACACCGCCGTACGTTGTGTTGCCTTTTTGATACTTGCCAAATCAGCCCATTCATTTGGTGTGTGTGATCCTCCACCCCAGCCACCTAGGGCGTCCATTGATGTCACATGGGGTGCAACAAAAGAAATATCGGCTGCCCCTCGCTTGGTCGGATCATAGGCTTTTAATGGTTCCATGCCCATATCAACACTCAGTTCACTTAGCTTAGCTAGCAGTGCACGATTAGCAGCTGTTTCGGTCATGGCGGGATAACTGTCAATAAACTCAATGTTCGCATCGGTCACGGGTAAATGTCGTGAAACTACCTCGCTCATCTTCAACCGTGCAGCTTGCAATTGTTCGTCAGATAAAAATCTCAAGCCACCTTTTACAATAACTTTTTGCGCCACAACATTGGTTTTACCAAAGGTTGAATAATTTGCTCCTGCTTCACCTTCAGTGACGAAAGTTCCACCCGCAATCACTCCTGGGTTAAAGGTCAGGCCGTGTTCACCTTTTACTTCATTATAAAAGTCGTTAAGAATACGGCTGGCTTCAAAAATGGCACCAGCGCCAGCTTCATCACTAAAAATTCCTGCTGAATGAGCACGTTTGCCCGATACGTTGAGTTTCCAACCACTGGAACCTCGACGACCAATAACTGCATAACCCTTGCTGCCTGACTCAAAGTTCAATGCAATATCACTGGCTTTGGCAACCTCTATCATATCGCCCCGACTTATAGATAAAGGTTTACCTGAGCTTTCTTCATCACCAGTAAAGAACACACTGACAGCTCCCTGTTTAAGATGTCCACCTTCAATTAAGGTTTTCAGTGCATAGAGGATAATGACATTGCCATCTTTCATATCTGTGATGCCGGGGCCTGTGGCCTTGTCACCGTTGCGTACAAATTTCTGGAAAGGACTATCATGGGGGAATACTGTATCGAGATGGCCAATGAGCATGATACTCTTGCCGCCATCACCAAATGATTTTTTGCTGAGCATATGCCCGGCGCGGTCCATTTCCTTGGGCATATCAATCCAGCGGTTTTCAAAACCTAGTTGTCCGAACTGGGCCATGAACGCATCACCCACTTCACGCACACCCTTAAGATTGCGTGAACCACTACTGATATTGACTACTTTTTCTAAAAAATTGAGCTGCTGTTCAAAGGCTGCATCGACATCTGCAATTATTGATTTTTCTGTGTCGGACAGAGCTTCCTGTGCATACATTGCTCCAGTGAAAAGTGTGCTTCCAAGAATAAGCGTTGTAATTAAAAATCGTACATTCATATTATTTCCTAGTATAAGTTTTACAATAAATATAAAAATAAATTCAGCTTAACTCATATTCTTGATAGTGCTAAGGATGATTTTAGTAATTTAAGCGATATATCAACTTTAGCAGAACCTAGCAAAGTTGAATAAGTAATAAAAAGTTGAATAAAACTAGCTAATTAACCTATACTCAATTAGTAATTAGTAATTAGTAAAATAATTATATTAGAGCTCAGAGTGAGCTATTTAATAAGGGAAAATACATTGAAAACTCTAAAGTTATTTATCATCTTACTCGGTTCGCTTTCATTAATATTAGGCTCTATCTCTCCTGTCTATGCGCAATCTGAGCGTAGTAAGGACAAAAGTGAAGAGCGTCAAAAAGTAAAGAACACTAAGCGCGATAAATCACATAGAAACGATAGAGAAACTAAACGTAAAGTGACTAGAAACGTCACCAAAAAAGTTGTAGTGGTTCCTAGAAAAAGAAATTTCCGTAATGTTATTGTCGTAAGACCCCATGGACATGCTTATCATGGTTATGGTCATTATACTGATGATAATAATGCATGGAAGTGGTTAGCTTTTACTGCTATTACCTTAAAGATACTCGACAATTTGAATGAGCAAGCACAACGCGAACATGAAGCTGCCCAAGTTAAAGCGACAATCGCTCCAGTGGGTGAAAAGATCACCTGGTCAACAACAGATGCTAAAGGTGTTGTGACTGCGACAAAAGAAGGTAAAAACGAAAGCGGACTGACGTGTCGAGAATTTCAACAGACAATAACGGTTGGTGGTAATACTGAAGATGCCTATGGGACTGCTTGTTTACAAGCAGATGGGTCTTGGAAAATAGTTAATTAGCAAAGAGATTAAATTATGACGCCTTATGAATATTTTGACCTTGCGATTTCACTGAGTAGTAGAATTGATGGGCACTGGACATTATTCATCACTGTTCATCTTGCTTTGATTGGTGGAATTATTTATGTCGATAGACCCCTCTTAAAAAATGAAAAGGCTGTGGCATTAATTATTTATACTGGATTTGCTGTTATTAACTTATTAATGATGATCAATCAGACTCAATTTCTCGGGACTATTTATCAAGAAATATATAAATTGAAAGATATGGCCTGTTGTATCAATAACGAAACTATTAAGTATGTTGTGGAATTGCATGAACATGATTCAAAAGCGATCGCATTATATAGTATTGTTGCTTCTCATATAGGAATGTATATCTTACTCACTCTTTCAATTTTTTATGATAAGTCCTTACATAAAAAAGTATCAACTGAATCATAAATAGTTTGGAGATTAGAATGAATGTTACTCAACCTATACTTATAGGGTTAATGTTTGTTATAAGCCTGTCGCTTATTGGCTGCACTGCTGCTCCGAAACAAATTCAATCGGGTTTTCTCAAAGATTATTCAATGCTGAAAAAATCTACAGAATTTAAAAACACTTCTGTTTACCACTCAGCTGACTTTGATTTGAAAACACTAAAGAACATTGAAGAAATTTATATAGTACCTTTTGAAATTTGGATAAACCAAGATAATTTAATAGGTGTTGATGATAAACAACTTAGAGACTTGCATCATTACTTTCATAAATCCCTCAAGCAGGCATTACAACAAAAATATCGTATTGTTGATAAAGCTTCTGTCAATAGCTTAACAATCCGCGGTGCTTTTACTGGTATCAATTTAACAAATCCTGAGTTAACTGTTTCTGATTTTTTGCCAATAAAATTAGT
>JBLHLI010000170.1:0-5854 GCA_047618765.1 Enterobacterales bacterium
AATGGCCGCATTATGGTCTTGATATCGCTGCAGTAACGGGTGTTGATGTTATTGCACCTGTCTCAGGTATTGTGACTTTGGCACATCTTGATATGTACTACTCAGGTGGCACTTTAATTCTTGATCACGGTCAGGGGTTATCCTCTACATTTTTACATCTCAGTGAAATTCTTGTTAAGGAAGGTCAATATATTGAGAAAGGTGCTGTCATTGCGAAAGTTGGTGCAACAGGTCGAGTCACTGGTGCTCATCTAGATTGGCGAATTAATTGGTTTACCATTAGACTTGACCCTCTGTTACTCGTCGATGGTATATCGCAAGATGCTCGATAAGTCTCCACAAGTATAAATATTTAAAACAATAACATTTAAGGAAAGTCCAATGATGGATAAAAAACTACTGAATATTCTAGTCTGTCCAGAAAGCAAAGCCCCTTTAACGTTAAGTAAAGATAGCAAAGAGTTGATTTGTAAGGCTTCAGGTCTTGCTTATCCAATCAGAGATGATATTCCTGTTTTGCTTGTGGAAGAAGCGCGACAATTATCAAATGAAGAAAAGCTCGCTGGCTAAGTTAATAAAATAAATTCTTAAATTCCATTTCAAAAAAACGTTTTAAACTTTAGCAATTTTACGGGAAGATAAAATGTATAAGTTATCAGGAATACTTTTTTCGATTATTGTCATCAGCATTAGCTCTATATTTTTAAATCTGACTATCTTAGCTGCAGAACCTCTAGCCAATGCCGATGCCGATCGCGCTGCACAAAAAGCAAAAAAGAAAGAGCGAGAAGAAAACTGGGATGTTAATAAACCTCCTTATAAAACTCACGCTATTCCAATAGATGTTAAGTCGGGCACTTGGATGAATCTTGATGTGAGTCCTGATGGCAAAGAAATTATTTTTGATCTATTAGGTGATCTATATCGTCTGCCTATCAAAGGTGGTGAAGCAGAAGCTATTACCTCAACAATTAGCTGGGAAATGCAACCGCGATTTAGTCCTGATGGTAAGTCCATTGCTTATACCTCTGATGCTGCTGGCGGCGATAATATTTGGGTTATGTCAACAGACGGCACTGAGGCAAGAGCCTTAAGTACAGAAAAATTTCGATTGCTGAATTCTCCTGCCTGGTCTCCCGATAGTCGATTTATTGTTGCACGAAAACATTTCACATCAACGCGCTCCTTAGGAGCTGGTGAACTCTGGCTCTACAGTGTCGATGGTAAAAGTTCAGGTGTACAATTAAATGAAAAACCAACACTACAAAAAGATTTGGGTGAGCCCGCTTTTTCTGTTGATGGTCGTTATGTTTACTTCAGTGAAGATGTGACACCAGGCGCCGTTTTTGAATATTCGAAAGATTCTAACGGCATTATTTATAGTATCAAACGTCTTGATACACAAAGTGGCGATATCAGTAACTATATTCGCAGCCCAGGTGGTTCAGTTCGACCGACTCCTTCTCCCGATGGCAACTGGCTTGCCTATGTACGGCGAGTAGAGAATAAAACAGGGCTCTATGTTAAGAATCTACAGTCTGGCAATGAGCGATTATTGTGCGATTGCCTAGAGCGGGATATGCAAGAGACTTGGGCTATTCATGGTGTTTATCCCAATATTGATTGGATGCCAGACTCTAAGGAGATAATTTTTTGGGCAAAGGGTAAAATTCATCGCCTTAATATTGACACTAAAAAGTCGATTGAAATTCCTTTTCATATCAAGCATTCAAGACAGGTCGCTGAAACCGTGCGATTTAAAAATAAAGTCTTTCAGGAGACCGAGCATACAAAAATGCTACGTTGGGTTTCTGTATCTGCGGATCAAAAAAAGGTCGTCTATCAAACATTAGGACAGCTTTACGTCAGAGATTTGAAATCAGGGAAATTAAAACAGCTCACTAAGGGTAATGAAGATCAGGCATTTTATCCCTCATTATCGAGTGATGGAAAATGGATAACCTATGTTAGTTGGAATGATCAAAAGCTTGGCAAAATTAAAAAGATATCGATCACAGGCGGTCGCTCGAAAACCATTGTTTCAGAACCCGGCCATTATCTAGAACCACGTTTTTCAAGCAATGATAAAACGATTGTTTATCAAAAAGTTAGAGGTGGACATTTATTGTCACCGGATTGGAGTATCAATCCTGGCTTATATGAAATTAATGCTAATGGAAAAGGGCAATCAGAGAAGCTGAATGTTGCAGGGACAGCTGTTCAATTTGCAAAAGATGGACGTTATTATTTGACCAATGTTGAAGGTATTGGAAAAGATAGAAAGGCTAGGTTAATCGCCTTCGATAAAAAGTCAGGTAAGCAGCAGATTGTCGCTGAGACTCATTTTGGTACCGAGTTTAGTATTTCCCCTGACAGTAAATGGCTTGCTTATGTTGAAGGTTTTAATGTTTATGTAACCCCTTTCAGAGTCAGTGGAAAAGTCATTCAACTGGGTTTAAAAAAGCCAGTATTACCGGTTGTGGAAGTGTCTACAGATGCTGGAGAAAATATTCATTGGTCTGGTGATAGCAGTAAACTTCATTGGTCAATGGGTGACATGTTATTTACTCAAAATGTGTCAAAAGTCTTATTTTCTGAAGAATTATCGGATGCCGATAAATCAAAAAATAAAGTACAATCGCGCAGTATTGGTTTTGATTATAAGACAGCTTTTCCGACTCAAACAGTCGCGTTAACAAATGCCAGAATCATCACCATGGAATCAGATGAGGTTATAGAGTCAGGCACTATCTTGGTTGAGAATAATCGCATTAAAGCAGTTGCAAAATCGGGTTCGATTAGCATTCCAAAATCGGCAAAGGTTATTGATTTGTCAGGCAAAACAATTATGCCTGGAATTGTCGATGCACATTGGCATGGACCTCAAGCACAAAATGAAATTGTACCAAGAGAGAATTGGAAAAACTTAGCGAGCTTAGCCTTTGGTGTAACCACAGTTCATGATCCCTCAAATGATACTAGTGAAATTTTTGCCGCCAGTGAAATGGCGAAGGCAGGTGAAATTGTTGCTCCAAGGATCTATTCAACTGGACGTATTATCTATGGTGCTAAGGCTTCAATCTTTGCAGAAGTTAATAACATTGACGATGCAAGAAAACATGTTAAGCGCATGAAAGCAGCTGGTGCTTTTTCGGTGAAAAGCTACAATCAGCCAAGGCGTGATCAGCGTCAGCAAATCATGCAGGCAGCGATAGAAGAAAATATATTAGTGATGCCAGAAGGTGGTTCTTTATTTCAACATAACATGAATATGATTATTGATGGTCATACAGGTATTGAGCACTCTATTCCTGTTGCTAATGTTTATGATGATGTTTTGCAGCTTTGGTCTCAAACTAAAGTCGGTTATACACCAACTTTAGTTGTGGGTTATGGAGGCCTTTGGGGTGAATTGTATTGGTATCAACACAGCAATGTTTGGCAACATCCAATTCTATCGAAATGGGTTCCGAGCGATCTGCTACGCCAAAACTCCGTACGTAGACCAATGGCGCCTGAGGAAGATTATAATCACTTTAATAATGCAAAAATTGCCAACAATCTCCATGAACTAGGTGTCGAGCTTCATATTGGTGCCCATGGTCAGAGAGAAGGCTTGGGAGCACATTGGGAAATGTGGATGTTTGCCCAAGGTGGAATGAAGCCGATGGATGTACTAAAAGTTGCAACCATCGAAGGTGCAGCATACCTTGGTATGTCCGAGGAAATAGGCTCTATTAAAGTCGGAAAATTAGCGGATTTAATGATCTTAGATATCAACCCTCTAGAAAATATTTATGCCACTGATAAAGTGCACTCAACGATGATTAATGGACGGCTTTTTAAAGCTGATACTATGGAAGAGTTAACGGGTGATTGGATGCCTAAGAAATTATATTGGCAGAAGTAAATTTAGATGAAGCTTTTATAGATAGTTAAAGCCAATTTAATCAATTTGAAGAACAGGGGTCATATATTTAAGGCCCCTTTTACTTTATATAACGAGTTATCTAAAGACTGATTAGTTTAAACTTTTAAGGTAGTTGACCGCCCGATCGGGAAAATCTGTAAATACTCCATCAACACCAACTTTGAAATAAAATATCTCTAAAAGCTCTTCAAAACTATCAGCGTATTCAGGCACTCGCCCCTGATCAGCTCTAAAGGTATAAGGGTGAACCATCATGCCTTCTAGATGAGCATCTTTGACCATGTTAGAAATAATTAGATTGCCCTTTGTGGATTTACTATCGACTAACATTGGTTTCCAAGGGCCAATGGCATCGGCATAAGCGGCAATTTTTTTCATGGCACCTGGCTCAAATATCCAATCGTAATCATAGGCAACAAGTTTGCCTTCTTTAGTAAGGCGTAAGGTCTCGTTCCAACTGGTTTGGGCAATTAATTGCACAAGGTTTAAATCTAGCCCAAGCTTTGGCATAAGTAGATCATTGATACGTTTTGTTTCATCGGGATCAAAGCATTGAATAAAAATCTTATCGGCTTTAGTTTGATAGCCATAAGATTTAACAATCTTTAACATTTCATTACTAATGTCTCTACCCTCTGATAAGTGGAACCAAGGGGCTTTAACTTCAACGTAAATACCTACATTTTTACCAGTACTTTTGTTGAGCCCTTGGATTAGTTCAATTTCTTCATTAAGTGTAGACACTTGAAAAGTGGATTTAAATAATGGAAAACGTTCAGGGTAATTTGCACTCAGTTGTTTGGTTTGGTCATCGACAGAAAATGCTTCGGTCATACTCAGGCTTTTAATTTCTGCAAGTGTAAAATCAATGGCGAGCCACCGTTGTTCATCAAAAACCAATCGAGACCGATCTGGAAACATACTCATCACATTAGTTACCCGGTCTAGATAAGGGTCATGGAGTACTACAAGTTCATTATCTTTTGTCATCACTACATCTTGTTCAATATAATCAGCGCCCATTGCATAAGCCATGGCTTTCGAGGCGATGGAATGTTCTGGCAAATAGCCACTAGCGCCACGATGAGCAATGACAAGTTTATCCGCAGATTTATGGGCTATGGCTTGTTCAGAAATCTGATTCAGAGTACAACCTGATAGGCTAAAAAGAGCCATCCATAATATGAAATAATTTTTCATGTTCGTTGCCTTTTTTATTCTCTTTAATAGCTACCTTTAATCACTGCCTCTACTAGCTAGCTTTGATTGAATGAGCAATCTTTTCATGCTTTAGAGTCATGGCGATTAACAGTATAGCAAAAACACAACCTGCTACTAAAAGTATAAAGCCACCATCCCATCCAAAATGATCCACGGTATAGCCTAGGGCGATGTTAGCTACGAGGGCACCACCAAGGTAACCAAAAAGCCCTGTTAAGCCTGCAGCAGTGCCTGCAGCTTTCTTGGGCACTAGTTCTAATGCATAGAGTCCAATTAACATAACAGGACCATAGATTAAAAACCCTATCGTTATTAATGCTGCGATATCAACTTTTGGATTTCCAGCAGGATTAAACCAGTAAATTAAAACTGCAATTAGAACCAAGACCATAAACAACATGGCAGCTGGAGCACGCCGACCATTGAACCAGCGATCACTGATCCAACCACATATTAAGGTACCTGGTATGCCAGCCCATTCGTAAAAAAAGTAAGCCCAAGAACTTGTATTGACAGTAAAGTCTTTGGCTTCTTGTAGATAGGTAGGTGCCCAGTCTAAAACACCGTAACGAATTAGATAAACAAAAGCATTGGCAAAGGCGATATACCAAAGTAACTTATTATTTAGCACATAGGTTAAAAATATTTCTCTACCGGAAAACTCCTTTTCATACTCTTCACTATAATCTGCAGGTATGTCAT
>JBLHLI010000171.1:0-5818 GCA_047618765.1 Enterobacterales bacterium
ATAAGCTTAGCGCCCTCTCGCAAACGGCGGCGCATCTGAGAGGCAAAAACAGGGTGAGCATCGGTTGGGTTAGCACCAATCAACAAAATACAATCGGCATGTTTTACCGAATCAAAGGTTTGGGTACCTGCCGATTCTCCCATGGTAGTTTTAAGACCGTAACCCGTAGGGCTATGACAAACTCGCGCGCAGGTATCAGTGTTATTATTGCCAAAGGCGGCACGGATCATTTTTTGTACTAAATAGGTTTCTTCATTGGTACAGCGTGAGGATGTAATACCACCAATACTTTGCTGACCATATTTTTCTTGAGTTTTTCGAAGACGTTGGCCTGCAAAACTTATCGCTTCTTCCCAACTCACTTTACGCCAAGGTTGGTCAATGGAGTCACGGATCATCGGATCAACAATTCGGTCTTTATGGGTTGCATAACCAAACGCAAAGCGACCTTTAACACAGGAATGTCCCTGATTTGCATCACCGCCTTTATAAGGCACCATTCGTACTACTTTATCGCCTTTCATATCAGCTTTAAATGAACAGCCAACGCCACAGTATGCGCAAGTCGTTATAACACTACGTTCAGGTTGTCCCATTTCTATAACAGTATTTTCCATTAACGTTGCAGTTGGGCAGGCTTGTACACAGGCTCCACAGGAAACACAATCTGACGATAAAAAGCTTTCATCTTGGCCTGCTACAATTTTCGAGCCAAAGCCACGACCATCAACGGTTAATGCAAAGGTACCTTGCACTTCATCACAGGCACGTACACAACGTGAGCAAAGGATACATTTACTGGAATCAAAGGTGAAATAGGGGTTTGATGTATCTTTTTCTGCCTCTAGGTGGTTTTCACCTTCAAAGCCATAACGCACTTCTCTTAAGCCCACAGCACCGGCAACATCTTGGAGCTCGCAATCACCATTCGCCGCACAGGTTAAGCAGTCTAATGGATGATCAGAAATATATAATTCCATGACATTACGGCGTAATTTAGCTAAAGGTTCTGTCTGAGTAATCACCTGCATACCCTGTTCAACGGGTGTAGTACAAGAGGCTGGAAAACCTCGTTTACCTTCAATTTGAACCGTACATAATCGACAAGAACCAAAGGCTTCTAGGTTGTCTGATGCACATAACTTGGGAATGGTGATCCCTGCTAAGGCGGCAGCTCTCAATACCGAAGTACCCTCTGCAACAGTTATCTTTGTGCCATCAATATCGAGGGTAATTTTTACCTTGCTCTCACCAATCACACTAGATGTTGGCTCAGGTGTACCATAATCTTTATTATGGTCTATCTTTTCTGGAGTATAAATTTCTACCATTTTCATTCGCCTGTTACAGGTTGAGAAACGTGAGTATTATTATTTGAATCTGTATTCGCACTTGTCTTTTTATTAGTCACGTCTTCTGGAAAATACTTAATAGCACTTTGAACAGGAATTGGTGTCATACTTCCCATTGCACAAAGTGAGCCTAGGACCATTGTTTCACAAAGATCATCGAGTAATTCAAGATTATCAGCGACCTTGATACCAGCGCTTATTTTGTCAATAACTTCAACACCACGAGTTGAACCAATACGGCAAGGTGTGCATTTACCACAAGATTCAACCACGCAAAATTCCATAGAAAAACGCGCCTGCTCCATCATGTCGACACTATCATCAAAAACCACTATGCCGCCGTGACCTAATACCGCATCAATCGCGCTGAATGATTCATAATCTAACGGCGTATCCCATTGACTTGCTGGTAAATAAGCTCCGAGAGGCCCACCCACTTGAATAGCACGCATTGGTCGCTTAGTAAAAGTACCACCACCAAAATCTTCAAGCAATTCACGTAAGGTTGTACCAAAAGCTAACTCAACTAATCCACCTTGTTTAATATTACCAGCTAATTGAAAAGGTAAAGTACCGCGAGACCGGCCCATGCCATAATCAGCATAAGCTTGGCTACCTTCAGCTAAAATAAAAGGAATAGCAGCAAAAGACAGGACATTGTTAACTACGGTTGGACAACCAAATAACCCTTCAATGGCTGGTAAAGGTGGTTTAAATCGCACCAGACCACGCTTACCTTCTATACTTTCTAGTAGTGCCGTTTCTTCACCACAAATATAAGCTTCGGCGCCAAGGCGAATTTCAAGATCAAAGCTCTTGCCACTTGGTTTTCCATTTGAATGAAGGTCGTCACCTAAATAGTTGTTCTGATAAGCAATATCAATCGCGCGCTGAAGAATTTTATGAGCAACTGGATACTCTGAACGCAAATAGATATATCCCTTAGTTGCACCGACCGCTAGGGCAGCAATAGTCATGCCTTCGATGAGCATAAAAGGGTCGGCTTCCATCACTAGGCGGTCGGCAAAAGTTCCTGAGTCGCCCTCATCGGCATTACAAACAATGTATTTCTGCTCAGCAGTACAATCAAGAACAGTTTGCCATTTAATGCCGGTTGGAAAGGCGGCGCCACCACGACCTCGTAAACCAGAATTTTTAACTTCATCAATTATCGATTGACTACTTTTGCTAAAAGCACTATTTAAACCTTTATAACCATCGTATTGCAGATAATCTGAAATACTGACGGGATCAATAATACCAGCGCGCGCAAAAGTTAATCGCTGCTGTTTTTTCAAATAGGGATGTTCTTCTGGGTAGCCTATATGTAACGGATGATCTTGACTGCCTTGATAAAATTTCGCATCGAATAAAGCTGAGACATCATCCTCAGTTACAGAGCCATATCCAACTCGTCCCTGTTCAGTAGCAACTTCTACCAAAGGTTCAAGCCAGAATAATCCTCTAGAGCCATTACGAATGATATCAACATCAATCGCTCTATTTGCTGCTTCAGCTTTAATAAGTTCTGCGACTCGCTCTCCGCCTTGAGCTAAGGTTGTGGTATCACAAGGAATATATATTTTAATAGCCATTATTTAAGTTCCAGCACATAACGTGTTAATTTATCAACCAGTTGATCAAACTTACCTGTTGAAACACTGCCAACGATATCATCACCAATTCGAATACTTGGACCACAAGCACAGTTACCTAAACAATACACCGGCTCTAAAGTGAACTCGTTATCCGCTGTAGTTTGATGATAATCAACACCAAGCTTACTTTTAACATGATCTTCCAACGCTCTCGCACCTCTTGCTTGACAAGCTTCAGCACGACAGACTTGTAGTAAATGTCGAGCGGGAGGGCTAGTTCGAAAATGATGATAAAAAGTGATCACACCATGAATTTCAGCGCGAGTTAGTGCAAGTGCTTTTGTTATGATATTAATTGATGCATCAGGTATATAACCTTGTGAATCTTGAATAGCATGTAATATAGGCAGTAACGCACCTTCTTTATCCTTCAAGGAATGAACAATATCTTGTATAACATGTTCTTCCTGGTTACGGTCTTTTTGCTTAGTATTCATACTGTTTCGTTGAATGCTCAGTGCTTGGCATTACTTCCTTCTTTAGTGGCTGATAATGGCTGAATAAATTTTAATCTAGACCTAAAACATCTATACCAAAAACATGCCCATTAAATTCACGCATCGCATAGAGAAGTGAATCCCATAAATACTCTGCTGAAGAACTATCACTCAAAATTGAAAAAATAGGTATGTTATTTTCCCCATGTCGAACAATAACTGCATTCACTCTTGCGACAGATGTTTGAACAATTGCGTCAGGCGGGAAAGATGATTTTCGTAAATCAACTCCACAGATTTTGGCCATAGTTTGTTCTATATATTTGCCTGTCAACATAAACCATACATGACTATGCTGACAATATAAACGATAACAACTATATGGTACAGAGCTCTCTCTCTCTCAACTCATGCAACTTTTCTGCTTATAAGCAGAATAAATACTATGTTGTTTCTTATTTTTTGGTTAACAATAGCCTGCTAGTTAGCAGATTTTATATTCAACACGCATCGAAAATGAACATTTTGAGAAGTAATGTGCGATATTTGTTCATCTTTTTGCTAATTTCAGAAAAAAAGACGAACATGATCCTGCCAGAAAATAGCATTTGATGGTTATATCATTAATAACCCTGACTACCCTCAAGTAAACAAACCATCATGGTGAGGAGTTCTCTCATCAGCTTCAAAAAACTCTCAGTAGGTTGCCCCTTGAGGGTATGAGTCGGGAGGTCTCATTACAGAAGTGGCAATTATCTGAAGAAATGTAACGTCTTTTCTAAACTGAAAAATCTCTTTTTTGTTCAACCGAAACCATGCTGAACTTTACCGATTCGATTACCGAACCAAAATTAGGAGGTCGTGGATGTAAATTCTTGAGTCAATTAATTAATGAGGACTAAATTGTTCGAATAGAGGACATTCTACTCATAATGATGTATTCGGTAGTCACTTTATATTATTTAAATATGGAAGCTGTTGATTGAATCGACCATCATTTTTTATTTATATTGTTCCATTATCTTATTAATAATTCCTTGCTTTTTAATTTCAATTAATGCTTTTTTGTATTTTTCTGCATACTTTGGATACTTAGGTGAAAAATAGGTATACAGACTGTTTGATTTAAAAACAGTTTCAATTCGTCTAAAGTTCTTTTCAGTGATATTTAGTTGACTTAAAGCCGAATTAGCATCGTAAATATTCGTTATAAATAGATCTACTCTGCCTTTGTTTAATAGATTAAATGCTTGAGTACTGGATGAAACTTCGAGTGTATTTGATACTGGCAAATTATCATTAACAAATATCAAACCTCTAATTATTGCAGTTTTATAAGGAAATAAATCTTCCCAGTTGTTGAAGTTATTATCAGGTAAGTTGGTATAAATATAATAAGGCACCGATACAATTGGCTCATCTACTCTAATTGTATCTGGTACATATTTCTGATAAGTAGCAGCTCTGGCAAGCTCAGCATGTATTTTTCCATTATTTAACATTAAAGTTGCACGCTTCCCAGGGAGCACAATTAAATTAATATCTAAACCCATAACTTTTGAGATTTCGTTGGCAATTTTTTTTCCTATTATATAAGGCTCATCATTTATAGATTTAGCATTCATAGAAAAGATCAACGTCTCGTTAGCAAAGGTTACACTAATAGGTGCAACAGCAAGAAAAGCGAAGGATAATATAAAATTTGTGTTAATCAAAAATTTATACATATACTGACTATAGTACAAATTAGACAATTAAATTACTACAAAAGTGATTTAGTTTATTGATACGTTAACAGGGGCAGGGCAGGGCAGGAGGTGAAAACCAGATGGTCGCCTGTATTGTGTCTCAATGGCGAAGAAAATTAATGAATTTTTCTAGAAGATTAAAACCGAAATCATACCTAACTATTGAGCTCGTTGCTGCCGATTTGAGTTCAGTAAGTGGTAGATTTGTAAGTATTTCCTGAAACCGAATGTCGAACTTTACCGCATCGAGATTTCTTGAATACGTTCATTTTGTTGTCCTCAGATGGAGAATATCGTTGGACTTATTAGTATTCGAAAGTTAACTTATCCATACCTTCATATCCATTGCTGGATTGATGAATGTCCAGCAGCTTGAACTACTCGATTAATTATAATGAGAGGAAATAAAAGCATGCGCCGAATTAAGACTTTCAAACTGATGATATTGGCGGGGCTTCTGGCTTCAATTTGGGTATTTAATGTGTATGGCATGTTAACCAACAGATATCCAAAGCTTAACGATTTCGGTCATCAAATTTATTTGGAGCAACATGAACTTCCTGCCCTTACACACGGACCGACCGATCCCGCTCCATCACCAGATGGCAAAGGCGTTGCTATAG
>JBLHLI010000172.1:0-5810 GCA_047618765.1 Enterobacterales bacterium
ATTAAGTCCCCGGTTCTCATGGATAACCAATACCACGGGCATGGGACCCGTTTTGTTAGTGGGCATGACTAAATAGCCCTGTCCTTTTCCATAGCCTAAGGGTGAATCAAAGGTTTCATAAGTTGCTCTAATACCTGAATCGTTAAACGATACTTGTTCAGCTAGTGCATAGTTTGGTAACAAGGCTGATGTGAGTAACGTCATAGAATAACCAACGGCAACTAAGCTTCCTAATTTTTTCATAAAAGCTCTTCGATCCATTCCACCATGGGCATAGTCGTCGTACCAATCAAATGCTTCTTGTGGAATCTCATTATTAGTTGTAAGTGGCATAGATATACCTCGCTAGGTTAATTGAAAGTTCAAATAATCAAGTTAGAATAATAGTTTAGCGTATTTTTAATAGTATGCGAAGTTGTGCTTTGACAGGATTAACATAGATGGGATTATTCCTGCTTCCCCAATTTAGCTATCTCCTTTATAGTATGGAGATACTAGCAGAATATAAGAAGGCACTGGATCTATAATGTTATTTGAAGCATTTTATATGAGTTTATTTGTTGGGTTATTTAGCTATGCACTGTATACGTTCTCGTACAAAGGCGGTTATAGCAATAATGACGGCACTGTAAAACGCAAACCAAAGAGAAGCGAAGTAACCGGTTTAAAACAGGACCGTAAAACAGGCCATTTTGCTATTGATAAATGGCTCGTATTTGGCGGTGGCTATTATGGAACAGTCGCACTGGTAAAACTTACTTTATCTGAAGTCAGACAGACCTATGAATTTCTCAGCGATTGGGAAGGTGTACTTGCTTATTTTTCCAGCTTCGACTTTGGAACGGTTGTTAGTTTTTTTATCAACCAATTAAAAACTTTTATTTCGGCAATCATATGGCCTACTGGTTATTTTGGAGAATATAGTTTAGTTCAATTGGTCATTCTCTTCGCACTGACTTATGGGGCCTATAGATGGGCACATAATCAAGCTAAAGATCATCAGGATTAACAACATTTCGAGGTTACTTTTCCCCCATAAAATAGCTCTCATGGCTCTCTAACCACAGTGGATATTTGGTCATGGTTTTTGAGAATAACGGACTTTGAAGATGCTTGTTTAACCACTGCCGAACATTAGGATAAGGGCTTTGCAAATACCATTGTCGCTCAACTCGCGCAAACTGTCTGATAAAAGGTAGAATTGCATAATCAACTAAACTTGCTTTTTCTCCCATAAAATAATCATTTGATGTTAGGCGCTGTTCTAGTTCAGCAATAAATAACTCACACTGTTGACGACAATGTTCCTTATCAGTTTCGTGATATCGTTTGGCACATTTGTATTTTTCTAGCCGACTCTTAAATTCATTGTCGTATTCTTTGATGATACTGAGCATGTTTTGCAATGCATCAGTTATATCACTTCTAAGTAAATTGTCTGGATCATTATTGCCTAATGCCCAAACCATAATTTCTAAGCTTTCATCTATAACTATGGATTGGTCGAGTATTAAAAGTGGAACTGTGCCGGTGGGTGAAACTTCTAACATATCTTCTGGTTTGTCTTTTAAATCAATAGCCCGCAGAAACACTGCCTGTTTTGCCAGTAATATGCCCATTCTCGCCCTTATGGCATAGGGACAATGCTGTAATGAATAGAGTATGGGATATTGCTGCATGAATGTTTCCTGGGCGCTATCGTTTACAAACCCTGTCGATATTGAGCATTAGTTGATATAGGAACCATATGATTAAGTACGGCTGATGACTGATCGATATTATTTAACAATCCTTCAAAGTGTTTGATTAATTCAGCTTTATCTTGCTTCTGTTTTGAGCCTGTTCCGATATTTGTTAAATCAATAAAAAACTCATCAAACAAATCAGAAAAGTCTTTCACTGCATCAATATTTAAAAACTGTTCGTGATTATAAATACTGGGATAACCACCTTTTTGTTTATCAACCGAAAAGGAAACCCCTTTCACATTGGTAATGGTCGTTGCTTTGGTGCACTTAAGCATACAACCATCTTCAATACTTGGCTTTTTGCAGCCAACAGTTTGTTGAAAGAAGCACTGTCTACTGGTCATCATTAAGATAGGGTGATAAATACTGTATAAAAGTTTAAAGTTTTCAGGTCGACTTATGTTTCTAATCTGCATTTGATTTATTTCATTGGAAATAAAAGCGCCTGCGCAATTTAGTTCTTCTTTTAAAGTGAGTAGCGCATAAGAATTTGTAGTGTTTAAAAATGGACCTGCGATCCAGTCTATGCCCATTTCAAAAGCTTTGTACGCAACACCAGTATTATTCGTCACTATTGTTTTGGGTTTGACTTGTTCCAGTATTTTAACGGCTTCAATATAATCCTTTCCTATCAATACTGCTGGAAACCAGGGTATTAACCTTGGATTTCTTAGCAGTAAATCAATATGTTTTGTACAGCCCTTTTTTAGACTCTCAGGTATTTTAAAGTAGACATCTGCATCGGTGATATCACAAAGATTCATGTCCTTTTCATCTGCGATTAAAATAGATAGCTTAGTTTGCTGTTCTATTTTTGGGTGCTTGATTAATTTTGGAAGAGCTACCGTTGGAATAACTGCTTTAGAATTATTTAAAAGAAAGGCTATTTCGTTCTTAATTTTTGTGAGCTCACTAAATGGTATGCTCAAACCTGATTCAAGCTCGTCAAAGTTATAATCTTCAATAAAGTAATTTGCATCATTAAAGCTTTTAAAACGTTTTTCCAAAGCATCATGAGCAATGCTAGATTTATCTGAAGTGAAGAGAGTCTTTTTAGTTTGTGCTTGATAAGTATTAGTCGGTGTTATCGCCTTAATATTTAAAGTCTTACCTTGTTCACCAGAAAACTCTAATTTCAGTGCAACTTTGTCAATATTAATATCTTTTATTTTGTCCTTGAGCTCATTACCTATTGTATTTTTATCTTCATAAAGTTCAGTCTTAACTTCCTGAATTTGAACCACGGAAATAGCATTACTTTTTTCAACCGCATAATTAACACTATTATCACGTGGATTATCAATAAACATTGATTTGGTCATGTCACCTTTTAAAAATGAATTGGTAAACTCACGATTAAATACTTTGTGCAGATTAGAATCATCGGCTAATAGTTTACCTGATTCTACAAAGCTGTTGATCTGCTTACGCCAGCTATCAACCACAGTATAAACATAATGAGCGCCCTTAATTCGACCTTCAATTTTAAGTGAATCTACTTTCGCATCAACAAGTTCAGGTAAGTCAAAATAGGCTGAGTTATCTTTCAAGTTAAGTGGAAATTTATTGCCTGCCTCGGTAACTTCATATTCATCACGGCAAGCCTGACTACATCGTCCTCGATTTCCTGAGTTGCCAACACTTACAGAGCTTGAATAACATTGACCAGAAAAAGCGATACATAAGGAACCATGGACAAATACTTCCGTTAATACCTCATGTTCATGCGCTGTGGCAGTTAATGATTTAATTTCATCAAGATTAAGTTCACGTGACAGGTTTAATCTGGAAGCGCCAATTTTACTTAAAAATATGACTTGGCCTTCATTATGGGTTGTTAGTTGAGTCGACGCATGAATATCTAAACTTGGAAAATGCTTTTTAACCAAGTTAAATAAACCTAAATCTTGCACAATAATGCCATCAAGGGTTGTATTAACTAACAGATTTAATAACTTAAATAGCGCCTTAAGTTCCTGTTCTAGGATCACCACATTTAAGGTTAAAAAAACCTCACAGTGATTTTCATGTGCAAGTCGCAACACACCACTTAATTCATCAAACGAAAGATTAGTAGCACGATTCCTAGCATTAAAAGTGTCCAAGCCACAATAGACTGCATTAGCGCCTGCGACAATGGCGGCTTTAATTGCTTCTACATCACCACCGGGTGATAGCAGTTCAATTTTTCTACTAGGCTCAATCTTTGTGCTGGATTCAACTTTTCGACTTAATTCAATCTGGTGGCTCATAGGAAAACGACTCGGTTATTCTTTGTACAGTAATTATCAGAGGGCGATTCTATCGGTATCCATTGTATATTGCTATTTATTCGGCTTTTTACTGCATATAATTAGTCATTGTGCCGTTATTGATCATTATTAGCTATTTACGAAGGCCAAGTTATTACATGAAAAATACACTTAGTTTAAAAGATGCACAAAAGATGGCTTTATTAAGCCAAGGCATCCATAAAGAAAAGAACGTAGGAAAAGGCAAAAAAGCTACCTATAAAGCCATAGAAACCATCAATTATGTTCAAATTGATTCTATTTCTGTAGTAGAAAGAGCTCATCATCATAGTCTATGGAATCGTGCTGAAAATTATACTTCTATGCATATAGAGCAGCTATTAGAAGATAAACAGATTTTCGAATACTGGTCACATGCTGCATCATATATACCGATGGTAGATTATCGCTATAGTCTGCCAAGAAAAAATGCTATTGCACAGGGAGATTTACATTGGTTCACTAAAGATAAAAAAAGTGTGGCACTGGTTTTAGAAAGAATTAAAGCTGAAGGTCCGTTACAAGCAAAAGATTTCAAAGATATTAGAGAGACTACAACTGGTTGGTGGGACTGGAAACCTGCAAAGAAAGCTCTTGAGCAGTTATTTATGGAAGGTGAGCTTATGGTAGTTAAAAGGCAGGGATTTCAAAAAGTTTATGATCTAACCGAGCGAGTACTTCCATCTAATATTGATACTAGTATCCCAAATGAAGATGAGTATTTTCAACATTTGATAGTTAACTATTTGAAGGCAAATGCACTTGGAACACCTGAACAGATAACTTACTTGCTAAAAGGACTTAAATCATCAGTAAAAAAGTATTGTCTGCAAATGTGTGAAGATGGCTTATTAATTACTGTGACTGTAGATAATCAATCTTATTTTGCTTTACCAACAATTAACAATCTCTTAAAACAAAAGTTGAGTAACAGAAAAGTGAAGATACTCTCCCCTTTTGACAACTTACTGATACAACGTAAAAGAACCAAAGAACTTTTCGACTTTGACTATCAAATTGAATGTTATGTTCCTGCTGCTAAACGAAAATTTGGCTATTTCAGTCTTCCACTATTATGGGGCAGAACGTTTGCAGGAAGAATGGACGTAAAAATGGATAGGAAATTAGGGATTTTAAATATTCTTAATCTTCATATAGAAACAGAAAAGCCTGACCAATTTATAGTTGATTTAAAAAGTACCCTTGATAAGTTTTTAGCTTTTAATAATGGAGCAAACATTAACCTAGTCAAAATATCTAGTAGAAATCAAAGCTTATCTAATACTAAGATCAAAGAATTTACTTCGCTGCTAATTGCCAAAAGTAATTAAACCCAACGGATTTGTATAGCCTTCCCCACTTTCAAGCTTTTGGATATTTCTATCATTGCTTATAGTGGTAATGGGTATTGTTCTTCGCTCTAGGGAATAAATAGTCTTATAACAAAAATAAATTAACATGTTATTGAATTTATACTAAGATAGGCCGATGAAATTCAGAATCGCGCTTTTTCTCCTATTAACTACAATATTTTTTCGTAGTGCTCTATTGTTGTCAGAAGAACAATTAGAAAAACAGACACAGGAGCAGTCAAATGTCCTTACCGTTGTTGCGACTGAAAAAAACCTGCCCTTTAGCTTTAGCCTACCTGATGGAACTCCGAGCGGACTCTATGTTGAGTTTTGGAGACTCTGGTCTGAAACGAACAATATTCCTATACGTTTTGTAATGGTACCTTTCGAAGAGGGCTTACAGTTAACTAGACAAAAAA
>JBLHLI010000173.1:0-5791 GCA_047618765.1 Enterobacterales bacterium
CTTGAAGGTGTATATCTTTCTCCGTCCCTACACTAGAAACTACCAAACCCACTGAATATTTACCACTATAAGTTAATCCCTGTATTGGATGATAAGTCGTTTTTAGTATCCATAATCTTTTACTTTTTCTTTTCTCAATATCTACTGTGGAAAAATGTGTAGTTGAATTCTGCTCTAGATGGTTAGGTGTTATATTGATGCCATCGGAAGGTATACTAAATCCAAACGAGATATCATTATTATAGGTAAATTGGACATACTCTTTTTCACTTTCCAAGTTCAATTTCCCCACTGTTGATGCCGTACAACTTACAACAGTTGTTAACAATAAAAAAAGTAGTGTAGTTTTCACGGTTTTTCCCTCAATTATGAACAGGTAGCCATTGGATCAGGTGCACAAGGTAAAGTGTGAGGGCTCTGATACCGATCACCAAATAGATTAAATATTTGAAAAAAGGATCTAACTCTTGTTCCAAAAGAACCATTTCCACCTCCAATCTTATGAACTGGATCAAGTGCTTGTGCCCTGAAATTATAAGAGTCATTTGACATACCAAATCGTTTGAACGATGCAGCTGCAAATGCATCATTAATCGGTGCACCGTGCAAGGCTATCCTGATACTAGATAAAGAACCACCATTATCAAAAGCAAACCTACTGGCTGCCGCAGTAATTGCACCACCCTGACTATGCCCCATAAATCTGACATTTTTCCCCTCAGCGTTGAGGCTAATCATTACAGATCCTAATTGAATGGCTAGTGTACTAAATCCTTGACCACTTTCAAATGCGCCCTGATCTTGCATTGCTTCCAAAGAGTCTGGAAATAATCCATAAGTAGGATTATAGAATAAGACAAAACTACTATTGTCACCATCTACTTGAAAGATGTGATCTCTACCATTAATACTCGCATCTGCGTCTCCATTAAATATTTCATTTAGTATTCCATTTGTAAATACAGTACCTCCACCTTGGATTTCTGAAGAGAAAATAAATTGGGGAGCAGATATTTCACCTTGATCATCGACACTTACAGAATAGAAGGTGCCTCCAGAAATTGCTTTTGAGCCAAAAATTCTTTTGTTTTTAAATTTGTCAAAAGCAAGTATTTCATCTTTCCTTTCGCCCATTAATCAGTCAGTAGATGATTTGGTAACGTTATGGTTGTTTAAATTAACTTTACCATTTGATACTGCAAATCCCATTTTACTGAGTACGCTTCCAACTTCAGCGTTACAATTACCACCACGAGACTCACACTCACCTCTATCCCAAACAGTGGTATAACCACTAGGATCAGTCCCGCTCAAAGGATTATTCATAATATAACTGTAAGGGTTCATGCTCTGGCTGTTGCCAGGATCTTGGATAAACGGATCAACCGACAAGAATCGACCGAGGTTATAATCGTACACGCGCCCATTCATATGGATCAGCGCGGCATCATCCGAATGCTCATCATCAGTCAATCATCTTGTCGTTAGTTCCAAACAAGCTCAAGCTGAATATTTACTAAAAAATTAATTACCTATAGATTCTTCACGCAAATAAGTTGCAGTACTAGGGGCGATGCCTATTTGTTCAGGAAACGCTATATCGAATTTAATAGCAATGAGCTTGATATAGGCAGTATGGTGGATGGTGTGATTAATCATATTGAGCAATTCACGGTCTTGGTTAGTCTCAAAGCAAGCATTGATCTGTTCATCAATATCAATTTCAGTCTCAATGGTTAACTTAAGATCGTTATCTTCAAGAGTCGCTAGCCAATTATTTAGATAGCAAATGACTTCAGCGGCGAATTCAATATCACTCTCAACTTTGCCATCTCGATTACGCTGATTGTAGTCGATGTAATTATTTTCTAAACCATTTTTTAGTGCCAAACAATGGTCTAATATATGCCGAACATGACGGGAAATACCAGAACTCTGATAAAGCGTTTTATCTTTGTGAATTTCCAGCTTTGTAAGTATTAAGCTTACTTGAGCCAATGAAGAACAACAGGCTTTATGCAACGGTTTCATAAACATCCCATTTATATAAAAACGCTTCAGCACCTTCTCTGCCAAGATAACGAGATAGATACTTTTGGGGTGTTTGGCGAAGATCTACAATAATCAATCCATCTAATGAATCGTTGAAGTTAGCATTTACAGTGAAAGAAGCAAATCGCCCATTCAGAGAGAGATAATGACGGATCAGCATCGGAATAGTCTTACCACTATCGATTCTGCCGAGTAACTTATTAATAATTGGTACATTAGACAGGTGCGCAATCATACCATCTGACCAAGGCTTATCTACGACATTATGGGGTTGCTTTGGCTTAACACTCCTGAGGATATTATCCTTAGCATTAAAATGTTTTAATAATGAATCGACCAATAAAGCCTTAGCTAGTCCTGAGTATTCCTTAGAAACACTGACACAACCAAATAGAGTATGGTACTGGGGATTATTAACCATGTAACCACCAATACCACGCCAGAGTAGATCTAATACTTTACTATGACGTTGATATTCAGTGCTTACGAAAGATCGACCAACTTCAACTGCACCTTCTAAATTTTCAATAAATTCAGGACTGAAATGATAGAGAGAATTACTGTAAAGGTTTTCAATGCCATGCTGTTCTATAATTTCATCAACTTTACAGATTCTATAACCACCAACTAGCTTACCGGCAGCATCATCCCAAACCCATAAGTGCGAATAACAAGAATCAAAATGATCGTTATCAAGTTCTTTTCCTGTACCTTCATTAACGGCTCGAAAAGACTTCTCACGACAAATTGCTATTTGCTCCATCACGCAACCTAGCTCAGCATAGGGAGCACAATAAACACTGAAATCACCTTTTTGTATAACCTTAAATGGTTCAAGTTTATGTAATTGTTCAACCAGTTCTAACTGTTTTACATCTTGTTTAATAGTTTCACCGGCTACGATGTTAAACTCTGGCTTTTGTTCAGTGGTCGATAATACTTCACAACACAATCGCAAATAATTAGTCACTTTAATAACGCTATCAAGAGTTTTAATCTCGCTAATGGGAACAACGTCACCAACAACAATTTCAACACTACTGTCTTTTTTTGAAATCATAGCTCTAGCTAAAAGTGCTGTTCTTAGGCGTTTATGAATTAAGCCAGAGAGATAGAACCAGAATGGGTTTTTTTCATTGATAAAGAAAGGTACAACGGGACATTGGTATTTTCGAACAAGCCTAGCAGCAATATTATTCCACTTTTTATCGGATATTTTATTCTGTTTATAATCAAGTTCTGACACTGTACCTGCAGGGAAAATTAATATGGCTCCTTGATTAGACAAATGCTTAGAAGCAATTCGAATACCACTAGCGTTACCCTGTGCTTGATTATCATTTAATACGTTTACACCAATAAAGATGTCATTAAATTCTGGAAATCGTAATAAAAGTTCATTAGTAAGAACTTTTAGATCAGGTCTTATTTTGATGAGTTCTCGTGCTAACAACATGCCTTCTAGACCACCTAAAGGATGGTTGGCAACAATAACTAAAGGTCCTGATTGTGGAATAGCAGCTAACTTATCACCTTGAGCCCAATCAATATTGATATTCATGTGGCTAAGGCCAAAATCAAGTAGAGCAGCACCTTGATTATCAATAGTCTTATCGCCCTCATTAAGCCAATCATCATAAATTTCTTTCATGGCATCTAAACGAGTAAATCTAGAAACAATTTTATGTAGCACTTTGTTTTCTATTGGAATATGTAACGGATGCTTCATCAAATATCCTTATTTAATCTGTTAACGGATAATGTTTAACAAGATCTTTTTCTTTCTTCCACAAGCCTAAAATTTTGCTGACAGTCGGGGGATTATAACCCCGGGTTCTATTTATGGAGCCGATAGTAAACAAGGTTCGATATTGCCAAAGCAATGTTTTTATAGCACAACGTAAGGTTGCATCTTTATCCCATATTTGGATGGATTCAGCACTCGCACCATTGATCTCTATAATTTGAAGATTCTTTCCCTGTTTTAAATCATCAAGATTTGAAAATTTAACATCGAGTCGGCCATAATAAAACTCAGGTAATCCAGACATAATACTGTTAATTTTGGTTGTTAGCGCTGATGTAATATGCTCGCAAGCATCTCTAAATATGGCCCCTCGACAATGACTGGCAGAAAAAACTAGTCTATAAGACACCCCATCAGCAATAATATCTTGCCAATTATCGAGATGACGTTCTTTATAAATTGACAGCAGTTGACTCGCTCGAAGGTCTTGTTCTACCAATTGACCCAGGGTACTTTTGCCATCACCCCTGACATAAGGCGTATACTTTAATGTCATCGACATTATCTTGCCTTTTGACTCATCAGGATATTTAACAAAAAATATACCAACTTCAGGCTCCCAACTGGCTAATTTTTGGGCCATCAAGGTAGCGCCTATTGGATAGACAGTCATCACAGCTTCGAGTTGGCTTTGGTCTGCAATGAGCTTAACACCTGAACCACGACATCCAATATCAGGCTTACAAACAAAAGGGAAATCAATATTCATTGCTTTCAAAGAAACAAGCCATTGTGCAGTTTGCATTGAGATACTTTGGTCAGTAACAGTATGTATCTTCCAGTCTAGAATCGATTGCGCACATTCTTCACTAGCTTGAGCCATTAGTTCACTTTTTGGGACACCAACCATACCCGACACAGTGAGTTCAGGATTAGCAATTAAAGGCAAGGTTAAGGAGCGATAACGAACAGCAAGCAGTATCCACTGAAATGCAACCGGCAAATAGATTAACCAGGTTGGCCAAAATTCAAAAAATGAGACTGTCTTCTCACCAGATTCGTCTTCAATAGGCAATTCAGTAACAAGATTATCAATTACTTGTTCGTTTCGATCAGTAGCCACTCAATGGAGCCTTTTATGTTGTGTTATAACTTAGAGTCTTCTATCACTTTGATATTACACCTTAGTGACGATTTTATCAGTCAGAATGCTATTTTCAACTAGAATTAACAACATTACAACCATAAAAAAACCCGCTAGACATAAGTATAACGGGCTATTTTTAAACTTTTATGAGCGTAATTAAAATAAATCTGAACAGGTATCTCTTTCTTCAATAAGCTCAGCTTCAGATTCCTTCATTTTTGCTGCAATGAAGTCACTGATTTCAAGATCTTGAACAATACTGTAATCGCCATTTTTACAGGTTACAGGGTATGAGAATATAATGCCTTCGGTGATACCATAAGATCCATCTGAAGGTACAGCCATAGAAACCCAATCACCTTCTGCAGTACCTAGTACCCAATCATGCATATGGTCAATAATACCATTTGCCGCTGAAGCTGCAGATGAAGAACCACGAGCTGCAATTACAGCACCACCACGTTTTGCAACGGTTGGAATGAAATCATTTTCTGTCCAAGCATTATCGATGATTGAAGTAGCTGCCGCTCCAGAAATACTTGAATGACTAATATCAGGTACCTGAGTCGTTGAATGGTTACCCCAAATTGTCATTTTCAAAACATCTGCAATTCTATTACCTGATTTTTCAGCAATCTGATATATAGCACGATTGTGATCAAGACGTGTTAATGCAGTAATATTTCGCTGGTTAAGCTTAGGTGCATTTTGAGCTAAGATGTAAGCGTTAGTATTTGCAGGGTTTCCAACAACACAAATACGGATATTTTCATCAGCAACTTCATTGATTACTTTTCCTAATGAACTGAAGATTTGACCATTATCTTTTAATAAGTCAGCACGCT
>JBLHLI010000174.1:0-5788 GCA_047618765.1 Enterobacterales bacterium
TAAGTCAGATGCTTAGCTATGCAAAGCAGGGTATTCGAGAGATTATAGATATTCAGCAAACTGCTTTAAGCGCGGGGTAGAAAATGGAACCCTATCAAGAAGACTTTTTGAATTTCGCCATTGGGCGAGATGTCTTGAAGTTTGGTAGCTTTACATTAAAATCAGGACGAGTTAGTCCTTATTTTTTCAATGCTGGAAACTTTCATACCGGCAGTGATTTATCTCGCTTAGGTGATGCCTATGCTAATGCCATTGTAAACTCTGGCATAGAGTTTGATGTTTTATTTGGACCTGCTTATAAGGGTATCCCTCTTTCATCAGCGGCTTCAATTGCCCTGAGTAATAACCATCAGCAAGATACGCCTTGGTGTTTTAATCGCAAGGAAAAAAAAGCTCATGGTGAAGGAGGTGTGACTGTAGGAACGCCTCTAAAAGGTAATATTCTGATAATTGATGATGTTATAACTGCTGGAACGGCTATCCGTGAAGCAATGGATTTAATCATCGAAGCAGGTGCAAAACCAGCTGGAGTAGTGATCGCTCTAGACAGGCAAGAGAAGGGCAAAGGTCAAAAGTCAGCGATACAAGAGGTCGAAGATGAGTTTGGAATACCGGTTGTATCAATTATAAAACTTGAAAACATTTACCAATATTTGGTAAAACAACAGTTAGACGATAGTTTGGTTGATAGAATTCAACAATATAGAATCGATTATGGTATCAGTAATTAACGGCAATAATTAGTATTAAAGGATAAGTACATTGAATAAACCAATACTCATAAAATTGTTCAGTTTACTTTTTGTTGTGGCGCTTTCTACACAAGCGCTAGAAGCAAAAATGTATCGATATAAAAACTCAGAGGGCAAGACCGTTGTAAATTCTATTCTCCCTCCTGAATTCTCTCAAAGTGGTTATGAAATATTGAGTGACGCCGGTATTCTAATAGAAACGGTTGCGCCTCGTAAAACCGCTGAACAACTCCGCCAAGACATTAAAAATAAAGCGAAGATTGTCGAAGAAGAGCGTATAAAAAGAGAACAGGAACAACTTGATAGCATTCTTATCAATAGTTATACCGACATCTCAGACATTGAAAGAGCTCGAGATAGTGAAATAGTCGGGAAGGAGCGCTCAGTAATGCTGTTAAAGCAAAATATTCGACGCTTAACACGTCTATTAGAAGATACTCAAAATCGCGCTGCTCGAGATGAACGCTTAGGTCGTGAACTAAGCAAAGAACTTCTAGCTGAAATTAGCCGGTATAAAAAGCGCATCATCGATGAAAAAAAAGAAGTCGTTAAATTGGAAGAAATTAAGCTAAATATTTCTGAGCGTTATGCTAGTAGTATGATTCGGTTTAGCGAACTTAAAGCGACTGAGCAACTACGACGCTATCGTCCTGATGACTTAGCTAATGATTCAGTGGCTATTATTTACCAGTGTAGTAGTGCTTTTCAGTGTAACAGGGCTTGGCAAACATCACTCAATTATGCCAATGAACACTCAACAACTGAACTGGCTTGGGCTAATGAAGTTACTATTATGATGAGAAAACCTAGAAAGCCTAAAGATATCTCAATTATGGTAACTCGATTAAATAATCCCAATGCTAAAGATTCAAGTATTATTATGGAAGTTCGCTGTCATAAATCTCCAAAGGGAGATGATTTTTGTAATTCTGCAACCATCAGTAAGATAGAACAAGGGTTTTTAGCTATTCTAAAATAGATGATTTAAGGTTTGAAAAACTATAAAAAAAAGGAGCTATTAATAGCCCCTTTTTTTTTGCATTTTATTACTATTTTATTAGTCAAGAAGTTGTCGATGTAGCAATTGCCATTGTTGATCCCAATGCTCTAAGGGGGAACGTTTAAAATCACTACGAACAAATTGTTGTAGTCGGCCATCAATAACATTCATTAATAGATTCGCAAGAATTGCGGCATCAATATTGTCTTTGCTAGATCTCGCCGCTTTTTCTCTTAAGACCTGTTTTATTTGAACTTCAAGCCGATTAAATAACTGAGCTACGCGCTGTCTCAATCTGTCCTGTTCACCGGTGAGAGCTTCGCCAGTTAAAATTCTACTGATTCCAGGATTGCGAGATGCGAAAGTAATAACCAAATTAATTATTTGGCCTACTTGATCATCTTCCACTGATGATTGATTAACAATAATATTGATGCGTGTAAAAATTGATTCTTCGATAAATTCAATTAATGATTCGAACATCTTCGCTTTAGATGGAAAATGTCGATAAAGAGCGGCTTCAGAAACGCCAACCTCTGCAGCTAATCTTGCCGTAGTTATTCTGCCGCCTTTATTCTCTTCTAGCATATAGGCTAAAGATTCAAGGATCTGCTGTCGCCTAGATGACTTAGTGGTGTTAGTTACCATTGTTTATTCCCAATAAATTATTTTTATAGTCAATAGTACAACCTTAAAAAGGAAGTACTAAATCAGGGTCGATACGCAATAATTGTTGTCTGAACACTGCTTGAATATTTCTTAGATCTTGATCGGTTTCTGCTTCAAACCTCATCACCAGGCAAGGGGTTGTATTTGAGGCTCTAACGAGTCCCCAACCAGTAGAATAATCTATTCTTATGCCGTCAATATCGGTCACTTTACCGCCGGCAAAATCACCTTCATTAACTAGGGTATCCATAAAATCAAATTTCACATCATCGGCCATATCAAGATTTAGTTCAGGTGTTGAAATAGATTCTGGTAACTCTTCGAATATTTCTGCAGACTTTGCCATTTCATTGGCAAGAATTTCTAATAATCTAGCACCTGCATAGAGCGCATCATCAAAACCATACCAACGTTCTTTAAAGAAAATATGGCCGCTTTGTTCGCCAGCAAGTAAGGCACCAGTTTCTTTCATCTTAGCTTTGATATAAGAATGACCTGATCTCCACATGATGGGGCGACCATTATTCGCTTTGATAACACCTTTAAGGTGTCTTGAACATTTCACATCAAATATGATGTCAGCACCAGGATGACGACTAAGTACATCTTTTGAAAATAGCATCATTAATTTATCGGGCCAAATAATATTGGACTGAGAATCAACGATACCAATACGATCACCATCACCATCAAAGGCAATTCCAATATCTGCCTTTTCTTTAATCACCATCTCTTGAAGTTCTGTAAGATTTTCAACCTTACTTGGATCTGGATGATGATTAGGGAAATTGCCATTTACTTCACAGTGTAGGCCAATAACTTCGCAACCAAGCGCTTGGAAGAGAATAGGAGCAACTGCTCCAGCAATTCCATTACCTGCATCGATAACCACCTTTAAAGGCTGTGTTAGAGCGATATCGCCAGTGATGTTATTGATATAGTCAGCCATGATATCTTTTGAGCTTTCGCGACCTTCACCAGTCAACAGATTACGACTGATAATACGATTATGAAGGTCTGTAATTGCTTGACCGTGGAGAGAATCACCAGCTAATACAATTTTTAAGCCATTATATTCAGCAGGATTATGACTACCTGTTAGCATCACTCCAGAGCGTGACTCAAGATAATGTGTTGCAAAGTAAAGCAGTGGTGTTGGTACCATGCCGATATCAATAACATCACGACCTGAGGCAAGAATACCTTCTTTAAGAGCCGCGATAAGTTCTGGACCAGAGTTTCTACCGTCTCTAGCAACAATGACAGTTTTTTCTCCTCTCTCATAAGCTTCACTACCAATAGCTTGACCAATCCAGCGCACACCTTCAGCTGTTAAAGTTTCACCGACTATGCCCCTGATGTCATAGGCACGAAAGATTGAAGAAGGAATTATTGAAGTAGATTCCTTAGTTATTTCTTCGACGACCTCTAAAGATTCACCTTCAAATTTTACTGAGGCAGCTCTTTGAACATTTTCTGAAGGAGGGCTAATTTGAACTCCGCCTTCTGTGATATCGGTAATCTTTGGAATAGCAGCTGTTGATTCATTGGTTAAAGGTATGGATTTATCTCGCTCAGTAAGCGTGCGTTTCAGAGTGTAAGCCATATCAAAAAATATTTTCAGGACAAAACTGCCTTTCGGCACAACAATGTTGCCATCGGGGTTATCCAGTATTAAACGCATAAACATTGAGGCGTCTCTACTTAGGGTGTCATTGATCTTTTTATATCCAATAAAACCAAGAATACTAATTAACAGAAAAATAGCTGTTAATCCTGCAATGAAAATCATTTGTTCATCACCAGCGCTAAAATCTTCGTCAGGTGTAGGCCAGTAGGCCATTTCCCAAAGAGAGTTTTCTAAATTGGAGACGTTAAGAGCGGCACCTTGTTTAAGTGCGACATCTCCAACCGACCCAAGAATATGTACAGTGCCAGAAAATTCTTGTCGAAATTCTATATAGCCAGGTATGGAACGAATATCCCTTAAGCCATCATTAATAATTGAAACATCTATGCCGGCGAGAACATATCCAACGATTTCACCCTCGGCATTAAGCACATTTTCTACCATGGCTATGTATTGAGCCGGTGTGCCAACTTTGACTACTTCAGGAGGTAATTTTTTACCGCGACTTGAATTTCTTAATAATTCTAATGTGACATTTGAAATTGGTGGATTACTGGTCTCATCAATATCGTTCGTCCCTAATTTTATAAGTTTAACGCCTGTTGCTTTAGGTAGTATTTGTGCAAGCCTCAGTTCAAGGGCTGCCACATCAATGCTAGAAGACTTCTCAAAACTATTCACCACATCAGAAGTTTTAGCAATAACTTCTAGTCTTTTACTGACAGAAGTAACACTGGCTTCAGCAAGCTCTGCATAATTAGAAAAAACAAAGTCGAGATAGCGCTGACTTCTTTCTTGTTCTGGAATAACTATTACCATCATATAGAGAGTAGCGGATATTAGTGCAGATAAAATAACAACAGCAAAGTAAACTTTACTTGATATGCTCGCTAAGGCTTTACCAGCACGGTGGATTCGTTTAGTTTGAGGAGGCTTGTTAACACTTTTTATAGACTGCTTCTTACGTTTCACTATTATTATCCTTAATTATTTTTTTAACTGCTCTGCTATCAGATTGATCAGCTTTCTAGAAAGTGATGATTTACTTTCTTTGTCAAAAGTGCGGCTTTCGCCATTCGCATTAATGACAGTTAATTGATTACAATCACTGTTAAATCCAATTTCACTGTTAGAAACATCATTGGCACAAATCATATCAAGATGTTTTCGCGATAATTTTTTCTTCGCATATTCGATAACATCAGTAGTTTCAGCTGCAAAGCCCACGCAATAGGGTTTATTTGCTAATTTTGATACTGAGGCTATTATATCTGGATTTTCAACCATAGTAAGTACTAACTGTTGATCATTTTTCTTTATTTTTTGTTGAGCTACGTCACAAATTCGATAATCAGCAACAGCTGCACAACCAATAAAAATATCTTGTTGGTCAATTTGTTCATGGACAGCCTTATACATATCCCTTGCACTAATTACATCGATCCTCTTTATAGAAGATAAGCTTTCCAAGTTAACAGGCCCTGCAACTAAGGTAACATCAGCACCTGCTAAGAGAGCTGCTTTAGCTAGAGCGAAGCCCATTTTTCCTGAGCTATAATTCGATAAATAACGCACTGGATCGATTTCTTCTCTAGTTGGACCTGCAGTGATAAGTACCTTTTTACCGACTAAGGTCAAGCAATTTTGATTATCAAAGCGCTCACATTCCACAACCAGATGGCTAGGTTCAAGCATTCGACCTAAACCTGTTTCTCCACAGGCTTGCTCACCTTTATC
>JBLHLI010000175.1:0-5785 GCA_047618765.1 Enterobacterales bacterium
ACTGATTTTCTGGACCAGAGGGCACTACATCGGTATGACCAGCGAATAAAAAAACCGGAGCGCTCAAATCCTTGCCTTGGCGCTTTGCCCAAAAGTTTTTAACATCCTCAAAGTGAAATTCTTCAATGCTAAAATCATTGTTTGTCAAATGCTGGATAAGAAGTTCCTGACATCCTGCATCTTCAGGGGTAACTGAGCGGCGACTTATTAAATCTATGGCTAAGTCAATGACATCATCATTCATTATTATTTTCCTTGGTCATTGAGCGGGTTGGGTTTGAGTTGAGAGAGATTTAAGTAAGCTATTAAATGCTCTTATCGTAGCAAGTTGATATACCGTTGATGATTGATTGAGTGTCACTTCTCTGGCATAGCCTCGAGGATCATAAACCCATCGACTGGTTTTATTATTGTCTTGAACTAAGAGTTGGTAACGCCATTGATAGACTTGATTTTTCTGTGCATGAAAAGGTTTTTTTTGCGACCAATAATAATAAAAGCTATTAAGCTTTTTACTATCAGTTAATGTTGATTGCCAATTAGTGATTGAATCTGTGATGATTACAGAAGGTGATGAAGTTGTTGATTTAAATTGCGTAGACGAGGTGGTTTCTTTGGCATAGATTACTACACCCACCTCAGCTTTTTCTGCTAAAGAAAGAAAAATTAAAAATAAGGACAATGTTAGTAATGGTAAAACATTCTTCATAAGTAATTCGATTTCATCTTTTCATTTAATGATAATTCAAATGAACACTATTTAAAGATCAGTATTTAAGCACTAATAGTCTGAACTCAGACTGAACCAATCATTAAGAGACTTGTTGATAGTCCTCTGCTTTAAAGCCGACGATAACCTCAGTTGATGTTTCAAGTACAGGCCGTTTAATAAGAGTTGGATTATCCATCATTAAAGCTAGTGCACTATTCTCATCTATATCTTGTTTCTGTTTATCAGTTAATTGTCTCCAACTAGTGCTACGAGTATTGAGTAGTACCTTCCAACCTACAGCTTTTATCCAATCAGATAGTTTGTCTTTTTCTAGGCCATTAATTCGAAAATCATGATAATTAAAATCAACATTATTAGCGTCTAAATAGTGTCGAGCTTTTTTCACTGTGTCACAAGCTTTTATACCATAGAGTGTGATCATTCCACACTCCGCAGAAGTTCATTGATACCTACTTTAGAGCGTGTTTTTTCATCTACCTGTTTAACAATTACCGCACAATATAATGAATATTTACCATCACTAGATGGTAATGAACCCGAAACTACAACAGAGCCAGCTGGTATGCGACCGTAGGTAACTTCTTCAGTTTGACGATTGTAAATTCGTGTGCTTTGACCAATATAAACACCCATTGATATCACGGCTCCCTTTTCTACAATAACACCTTCTACAACCTCAGAACGTGCCCCTATAAAACAATCATCTTCTATAATAGTCGGGCCTGCTTGAAGAGGTTCAAGTACCCCACCGATACCAACACCGCCTGAGAGATGAACATTCTTACCAATTTGTGCACAGGAGCCAACAGTTGCCCAGGTATCTACCATTGTGCCAGTATCAATATAAGCACCAATATTAACGTAACTTGGCATTAATACTACATCAGGAGCAATATAAGCTCCTTGTCTGGCTGTTGCAGGTGGTACTACTCGAGTTCCAAGAGCTGCAAATTGTTCAGCGGTTTTATTGCTATATTTTAAGGGAACTTTGTCATAGTACTGAGAAACGCCATCACTCATGACTTGATTGTCCCTAGCCCTAAAAGATAACAAAACAGCTTTTTTCAGCCATTGATTTACTTGCCAATCATCACCAATTTTTTCTGCAACTCGAAGTTCACCACAATCAAGTAAGTTAATCGTTTCAAAAATGGCTTCTTTTAATTCAGTTGGCATACTGCTGGGTGAATATTCTGCCCTATTTTCAAAACCAGTTTCGATGACAAGTTCTAGGTCTTTATAGCTTTTCATGGGTTTTCCTGTGCTGTAATTTAATGGTCTTAATCATCTTGCGGTACGTTAAACTATGTTACCGTTTTTGATGTCGTGGTGTGTAATATATCTGGATTTTCAGATTCGACAAATTGCTTTATCAATTGTCTTAATTGGTCCTGTTCCTTTTTAGAATGTAATGGTAACTCTTCACTGTTGGTGATGGAAAAAATATCTTCTACTTTTTCACCCAGTGTAACTACTTTTGCGCTGTGCAGTTCAATATTAAGTTGCCTAAATGCTTGGCCTATTCGTGACAATAGTCCGGGTCTATCAAGCGCTACTAACTCCATTAACGTTCTTTTTCCATTATCTGATAGCGTAAACTTCACCTTAGTCTTGATATCAAAATGAGAATATCGATGTGGTGTTCTACGCTTCAAATGATTATATGGCTTATTGATATTCCGTAAATTTTTGCCTAATAATTTCTTGATACTTTGCAAGCGTCGTTTACTACTGATCGGCTTAGCATCGACTTCTAGGATCACAAAAGAACCTAAGATAAAATCATCAAAAGTTGAATGTAAACTTGCATCCTGAATGCTGAGGTTTTTTTCATAGAGCAGGGTAGTAATTAAAGTGAAATAATTTTTATGGTTGGCCATATAAATAAATATTTCTGTCGCTCCAGTATCTGGATGGCGATAGAGAGAAACCAGTGGGCCCGATTTTTCATGATGTAAAATTTCTGTGGTCTGCCATACCAAACGCTCAATAGAATTACGAATGAAATAGTCGTCTTTAAATCGCGTCCAAAGCTTTTCAATGGCTGAGGTGGCTAGACGATTATTTTTTAAAGTTTTTAGAACCTGTTTTTTGGTATCATCTATAGCTTCAGTGGTTTTTTTAGGATTTTCAAGTCCCCTATCGAGAGCAAGATAGGTCAACTGGTAAAGATTCTTTAATAAGGAATCTTTCCAACTATTCCACAGGTTTGGGCTCGTTGCTCGGATATCAGCTACTGTCAATAAATATAAATTATTCAGCTGTTCAGTAGTTTCCATCAAAGCGGCAAACTGATTAATCACAACAGGATCGGTAATGTCTTTTCTTTGCGCCGTGGTGGACATCAGCAGGTGATTTTTAACCAACCAAGACACAAGATCTGAATCTTCATCATCTAGATTGTGATGATGGCAGAAGGTTAAGGCTTCATGAGCACCGATAATAGAATGGGCTCCACCTTGGCCTTTGCCAATGTCATGGAATAATGCTGCAAGATAAAGCAGTTCTTTTTTTGCTATTTTTTTAATCACAAGATGACAAAGTGGAAAGGTTTGTTCACTCTCGGCATCTGAAAATTTAGCTAAATTATCCATAACAAAAACAGTATGCTCATCAACGGTATAAATATGAAATAAGTCAT
Source organism: Enterobacterales bacterium (assembly GCA_047618765.1). Lineage (GTDB taxonomy): Bacteria > Pseudomonadota > Gammaproteobacteria > Enterobacterales. The sequence continues at coordinate 3,375 of JBLHLI010000175.1, forward strand.
ATTGCATTTGGCCTAAAATTCTTGCATAGGCAGGTAGATAAGCTTTAAGCACACCATATCGCTTCATTAAAATGAAGGGTTTTCCAATACCATTGGGATGTCGAAAAAATTCTATAAATAAGCTTTTATGTTCATCTTTAGAACGAAATATATCATTATTGATCAATTCTCTATCGATAATAATTCGGCGTAGCGTTGGCGCTCTAACACCTAATAAGGTTGGGTGTTCAGCAAGATGAAGAAAGAGCTTTAACAGGCAAGCTGGATTATCAATAAAAACATTGTCATGGCGAATTTCAATTTGTTTGCCATGTATCTGAAAATCATCATCAAGAATAGTGATTTGATGAGCGGAATCATTGGCGACGATAGTTTCAGAAAAATATTGCAGTAGCATATCGTTTAATTCACGAATGGTCTTAACCACGCGGTAATACCGCTTCATTAGCATCTCTACGTTATTGAGATGTTCGCTATCCACCAACCCAAGCATATCTGCAACGGGTCGCTGATGATCAAAAAGCAAACGGTCTTCACAACGACCAGCAACTATATGTAGGGCAAAACGTACTTCCCAAATAAAAATTTCACATTTTTCTATGGTTATAAATTCTGATTTTGTTAAGAAGCCTAATTCAATTAATTGTCCTAGAGATTCAACATGAAAGTGTCTGGTGGCTACCCAGCCAACCATTTGAATATCTCTCAAGGTTCCTGGGCTTTTTTTAATGTTTGGCTCAAGGGAATAAGAGGTTTTTTGAAATTTTAGATAACGTTCTCTCTGTTCTTGATATTTAGCAGTAAAGAAATCTTCACTTGACCAAATGTTTTGTGGACCGGTGAGTTCTTTCATATTGTCAAAGAGCTCATTATTACCACTCAGTGGTCTTGCTTCCATCAAGTTGGTAGCGATAGTAATGTCTGTTTTTGCTTGAGTAACACAATCTTTTAAACTGCGAACTGAATGACCAATTTCAAGACCTGTATCCCAAAGCAAGGTAATGAACTTTTGTATACTTTCTTCAAGAGTCGTTAGCTCTCCAGAATATAGAATGAGTAAATCAATATCAGAATAGGGATGTAATTCCGCACGACCATAACCACCGACAGCGATTAACGTCAGTTGTTGTCCTTTATCACCTAGTTGTAATTGCCATAGGTGACAAAGCAACTTATCAATACAATTTGAGCGTGCTTTTAATAGAGCCGTAACAGGCGTTTTCTGATGAAAGGCCTCCACGATAGCTTCTGAAGTGAGTTTTAGATATTCATGGTAGTCATTAAATTTAGTTTCAAAGTTAGCATTAACGATTAAATGTTCGCTGGCCAGAACTTCGAGTTTTGTCTTTAATTGTTCTACTTGCCTAAAGGCTTCCTGAGGAGTTAAGACTGTGCGAACCATGGCTCACCAGGACGTGCAGTTAAGACTTCGATACCAGTCGCTGTGACTGCCATAGTATGTTCCCATTGAGCCGAGAGACTTCGATCTTTAGTGACTACAGTCCAACCATCTTTCATTAATTTGCTATGGCGTTTGCCAAGATTAAGCATGGGCTCAATGGTAAAACACATGCCTTCTTTAATTTCGATTCCTGTGCCAGGACGACCATAATGAACAATTTGAGGCTCTTCATGAAATACTTTGCCCGTACCATGTCCACAATATTCTCTAACTACACTAAGATTGTTCTTAGTTGCAAAGCTTTCAATAGCATGGCCAATATCACCAAGAGTAGCACCTGGTTTAACTTGCTCCATACCAAGATAAAGAGCTTCTTGAGTTAACCGACAGAGTCGTTCAGCTTTAATTGAAGGGGCGCCAATAGAAAACATTTTACTAGTATCACCATGATACCCATCTTTAATAACAGTAATATCGATATTGATAATATCGCCATCTTTCAATACTTTGTCTGAAGGTATTCCATGGCAAATAACGTTATTAACTGAGGTGCAGATAGATTTAGGAAAGCCATGGTAGTTTAGAGGTGCAGGGATTGCTTGCTGTTCATTAACGATATAGTCATGGCATATTTGATCGAGTTCATTAGTTGTTACACCTTTGACAACGAAGGGTTCAATCATGTCCAGAACTTCTGCAGCTAGACGACCAGCCACTCTCATCTTTACTATTTCTTCAGAGGTTTTAATTATTACTGCCATCAGTGGTTATTTTCCTATTAAATTTCCCACATTATAACCTTCTCTTAAATCAGTGTCAGTAGAGCGAAGGTAGTAGTTTTGCAGAAAACAACAATAAATCGCTTAAAATTGCTAATAAAGCTACATTTATCTTGCTCTTGCAAGTAATTAAAGATAAAACTTAATTATCTAATTGCATTACTAATTGCTTATCTAATTGAGAATCCAAGTAACTAATTATCTTGTTATGAAACACTTAAAGAATAAAA
>JBLHLI010000176.1:0-5778 GCA_047618765.1 Enterobacterales bacterium
TTATTAGTATTGTTATTTATTATCTAGATTCGGCTCAGGCTCTTTTAGAGTATTAATATAAGCGACAACATCATTAATAGCCTGCTCATTTTGTAATATTCTCGACATTAAGACCATTTGAACTCCATACAAATCATCCTTATGCTTACCACGAATGCCAGCTTTGAAATTTTCGATTTGACGCTTTAAATACCAATCATGTTGACCAGCTAAACTAGGGGCATTTACACCAAATTTACCTTCTCCTTTTTTACCATGACAAGTTCCACAAGTCACAAAATAGGAATAGCCTCGATCGATGTCGCCTTCAATTGTGTCTTTTGGAATAGTCTTAGGTAGAGACTGAATATATGCAGCAATATTACTCACTGCAATATCATCTATCAGGGTCGATGCCATAGGTGCCATCTGCTTACCCAAGACATCATCTTTATGAGCACCTCGGATTCCGTCTTTGTAATAGCTTAGTTGCCGTGCTAAATACCAGTCTGACATACCGCTAAGGTTTGGAGCATTCATTGCTACATTACCTTCGCCCTGAGGACCATGACAACTACTACAGAGTGCATAGGAAGCTTTGCCGAGTGTAGGGTCACCAGCTACTTTATTTTGAGTTTCTGCATAAGTGGGTTGGGTTGTTAGCCAAGTTTCATAATCTTCTACTGAATCGACAATTACCCGACCACGCATTACAAAATGTGCAATGCCACAAAGTTCCTGACAGAGAATATCAAAAGTACCAGTTCGTGTAGGCGTCAACCAGATGTAAGTTACCATACCTGGTACAAGGTCCATTTTAACCCTGAACTGTGCTACTGCAAAGTTATGTAAAACATCTTTAGATCGTAATAATAACTTAACAGGTTTATCCAAAGGTAGATGTAATTCATTACCTGATATTAAGACATCATCTTGTCCAGTTTCGTCTTTAGGATCCATACCAAAAGGATTAGATGCACTGACATAACGGGAATCGACCTTACCCAATTTGCCATCTTTTCCTGGTGCACGAAAGCTCCATTGCCATTGTTGACCAACGGCTTCTATAACATGTGCTTCTTTAGGAACGTTTATAAATTCTGACCAGACAAAAAGGCCAGGGGCAAGCATTGCAGCTACCCCGATGGTTGTAATAACCGATAGTCCAATTTCGAGCTTATGATTTTCAGGCTCATAATGAGAGCGACTCTTTTTATTATGGCGATAACGATAGATACAATAAGCAAGAAACAAGTTTACAAGTATGAAGACAATACCTGTAATGATGATGGTCAGATCGATAGTATCATCAATGGCGCTCCAATTTGATGCTATAGGAGTAAAATACCAGGGGCTTGCAAAATGAAATATAACGGTAGCTATCACCAGTAGGATCAACACTATGACTATCTTCATTGGCAGACGATTCCTTTATTTTTATTATTACAATAAACCTCTCATTTTGTAACGGGAGGTTCTTCCTTTATTATTTTTAGCTAGACTACCCTTACCTTCGAAAATGGATTAATGAAATGCCTATCTACACCAACCAATTTTGATTCAGGGTGTTTTTCATCCATCATGCCCCTTATTGCATCTTCTTGAGTTTTATCGATGTAAACCAAGACTAGATATTTACCATTCTTAATATCGTCATGAAAAGGATGAATTTTCTGATTTTCACTATCAATACCATATAGCCCCCCCTCCCATATTCCGAACATAGTAAAAAAAATTATAAACATAATGTAAGCCAAATTCGGTAAAGTTGTACCGAAATAATCTGTATAAAATGCAATCATTACAGCTATGGAAGATAAGATAAGACCAATAAGACCACCGACTGAAGTACCGCGGAATAAGTCGAGTGTTTCAAGATAATTACTAGAATGGATATGTTTTTGAGCAAGACCTGTTTCGTCTTTACTTATGACATGCATATACCAGTCTAATTGACCAGCATCATGAAGATCATCAGAAACTTTTTTACTGATGTCTAAATTTGGTGAAAGATAATAAAGACATTTCATTATATTCTCCGATTTAAAATGCTTAAGTATTTACTTAAGCTGAGTTATTTTTAGGTAATGCATTGACCTTTTTTATTTAAAGCTTTGTTATCATTTAACATAGCATACTGATCGATAAATAGACAAACTGTATTTTATTTAATCAACATTGTAAAGTTTAAGCTGTTTCAATGAAATATAACCAAGAAATGATTATATTATTTGTTAAAATCAATATGCTAATAAAGTATATTCTTATCAAATTGTACTTACAGGGTTCCATAACCTTGTTATCATTGGGAAGTAGCAAGGGTAATCCTTAATTTAATACAACTATCTATGAGCCTAACAAGATGAAGAATATTACAATAACACGCCCAGATGATTGGCATCTTCATGTTCGAGACAATGAATATTTAGTCGATGTTGTTCCACATACAGCCGCTACGTTTTCTCGCGCTATTATTATGCCAAATCTAAAGCCGCCGGTGACCACCTTAGCGCAAGCTCTTGCTTACCGAGAACGTATTTTAGCAGCGAGTCCTAATAAAAGTTTTGATCCACTCATGGTATTGTATTTAACAAATAATACGTCTGCTGAGGAGATAACTGCTGCTCACAATAGCGAACATGTCTATGCAGTTAAATATTACCCCGCTGGTGCAACAACTAACTCTGACGCTGGAGTTACCGATATTAAAAATGCCTATCCTGCATTAGAAAAAATGCAAGAATTGGGTATACCCTTATTAATTCATGGAGAGGTAACTGACCAAACCGTTGATCTGTTTGATCGTGAAGAAATTTTTATTGAAACTGTTTTAAGGCCTTTACTAAAAGACTTGCCAGAACTTAACGTTGTTTTAGAACATATCACAACAAAACAAGCTGCTGAGTTTGTTGCTAGTGAAGGTGATAATATTGCAGCCACCATTACTGCGCACCATTTATTATTTAATCGTAACGTGATGTTTAAAGGTGGCATGAATCCACATTATTATTGTTTACCAATATTAAAACGTGAGACTCACCGTGAAGCATTAATCGCAGCGGCAACCAGTGGTAGTAAAAAATTCTTTTTAGGCACAGATAGCGCACCACACGCTCAAAATGATAAAGAAACTTCATGCGGCTGTGCTGGAATATATTCTGCTCATGCCGCAATAGAACTTTATGCTGAAGTTTTCGATAATGCCAACGCCCTAGATAAGCTTGAAGGTTTTGCTAGTTTTTTTGGTGCAGATTTTTATGGCCTACCTCGCAATACCGAAACCATCACCTTAGAGAAAATAGACTGGCAAGTACCTGATAGTTATACCTTCTCCAATGAAAAACTCATTCCACTACGGGCGGGAGAAATAGTGCACTGGAAAAAAAGCTAGAAGTTGGGTGAAGGCTTAACAGGGAATTACTCTAATAAACCATAACATTTGATTTGATCACGACCTGAATCCTTGGCTTGATACATCGCTTCATCTGCCTGATTTAACCAGGCATCCATATCAATTTTTGATTCAAACTGACTTATACCAATACTGACAGTGATTGAAAAACTTTCGCCTTCTAAAGATTTGAACTCAAGTAGCGACAGTTTTTTTTGTAAGCGCTCAGTAAATACAATCGAACCGTTCAGATCGGTATCAGGCAGTAACATGATAAATTCTTCACCGCCAAAACGTGCAAGAATATCATTGTTTCTCATATTTTCCTTGATGATTTTTACTAGAGAGATCAACACTTCATCACCCGTGAGATGTCCATATTTATCATTAATTTTTTTAAAGTAATCAATATCGATCATCAATAAGGATAAGATATGGGAATAGCGTCTACTTCGGCTTATTTCCCTTTCGGCTAGTTCAATAAAATAGCGGCGATTATAAGCGTCTGTCAGAAAATCTGTATGTGCCTGACGATACAATTTAGCATGAATTTTTTCAAGATTATTACTAATAGTATAAACCTTCTTAGCTATCAGTAAGGAAATGATGAAGGCCGCAAGAATAACCAAATAAGCAATGTTTAAAATTTCCTGTCGGTTTTTTTCATATAAGCTGATATCAAAATCAACTCCAAGTAGTCCAAAGAACTCTCCGTCTTTCTCAAAAATTGGTGCTGAGGCACTGATAATATATTGCCCATCATCAAGATAAAACTCTTCATCAATTTCAATTATTCCCTGATGTAAGCTGGGTAACCAATTTCTAAAAGCATCCTTGGTTTCATCAAATTCATATTCCGTCATAACCAATGATTTCTCTAATCCATCTTTTTGGATCAGTCTTTCGTCATTGGCTGTGTCCAAAACATAATAGATTTTCCCCTCAATTTCCCTCATGGTATAGAGATAGAGAATATCAGGCACAGCATTATGTATATCTACCAGTGGTGTAATAATCTTTCGATAAAATTCATTATTAGTCTGTTCAGGTTTGGTCAGTAATCGATGTTCATCGGGATTTACATGCTTAGCTGCAATTCTTGCAAGATCAGTTAATTCTTTTTGCACTAATTTAAATTGAAAGCGATCATTTAAGGTATACAAGACAAATGTAATGATCATGGAAAGAAAAAATACAGTTAGCCCTGACAGAATGGCTGAAATAAGTGGTTTTTGTAATTTAGAAGACATCATAACATCATGAACTCCATCAGTTACTACCAGTGTAGTTGTTGTTTTATGTTTTACTATAATTTTTCGATTTTTCGATTTTTATTTAAACTGCAATGCTCTTAGTAGTATGTATATTCATGATTAGTGCAGTAGTAATCCATTATGTATCAACCTCTACATTGACTAAATGAATTATTTTATCTAATTGAACAGGTTTATCTTGGAATACAATAGTTAACTTCTCAGCTTTTTCAGCATTCATATATCCACTATTCAATATTACAGGTAGATTGGGTCGTATTTCACGGATTTTTTATCAGTTCTCCTCCAGTGAGTTCGAAAAAGACCAAGTAACTGAGTCCAAAACTACCAAGTTAAGATTTAGATTTGATCATTACTTGCCGAATAAATATAGAGGAAATATTTGGGGGCAAGATGTTGAATTCAAAAAACATTGGCAATCGAGCATGTTATGAACGTTCGTTGTTCAAACAAAGATGACCTGCTGAATGTAGAGCTGCAATCGTATTTTTATTTGACTGTAACTTCATAAAAATGTCGTTTATCATTAAGTAACAGCCTAATAATAGCTATTAACTACATTAAAACGACAGATTGGCTATATTCACTTGCATAACCTAAATTCGTAGTCTACTTTTAAACCAAGCGTCCCAACAGCCTGATTTACAGTTGCGATTACATAAGGATTTGTTCATCTGATAGGCTGTTGGTTGATGCACCCAATCAGAGATTTGTTCAAGAAGAACCTCTAATGTCGAGGCTCTAGTTTGCCCAACGAACGCATTGAGTGCTTTGATTGACCTCCAGATTCAGTATTCAAATTATTAATATACTTGGGGGAAGTCTAAATCTTACTATCATTAGGAAAAAGTGAGAGATGTTTTGCCTAAAGAGAAACCGATAGCCTACAAAAGAGACTTAACTGGGCACATCCATAATTTTGATCGATGGAAAAAAGATCTAACACGATCCCTTAAGAGCTTTCGACTGTGGTTAGGTAGAAATCAACTGCATTCCGATAAAGTTGCTCAACGTTTGTCTTCCCTACTCAAAATTCTTAAAGATGATTATGTCACTATTGCCTTTGCTGGTGAATTTTCTCGTGGAAAAACAGAATTAATCAATGCCATGTTCTTTGCAAGCTATGGCAAGAGA
>JBLHLI010000177.1:0-5751 GCA_047618765.1 Enterobacterales bacterium
GGGAGCTACGATATATTAATCGATCTTTATGATGCCTATGACGATAACTTAGCTGCAACAATCAGCTCTGATACTAACTACGAATTGGCAGAACATTATCTTGAAGATATTACTTATGAAAATAGTACAGGCTCATCAACGGACTTTTCAATATTCTCTGCTAGCTTGAGCTTACTAAGTGATAATGATAATGACGGCTTTTATCAGTCATTCAGTTTGCAATTTGATGCTGACGTGTCTTCAGGTAAGGCTTATGTTTATGCAGAAATATGGATAAGAGATAGCAGCGGTAACTGGGAGAGAGATTTTGTTACTGAAGATTATTTATTAGAAGGTAATTCAACTTTAGATACTTACATTTTGGAAACTGTTTGGGAAAGCGGTTATAGCACAGGATACTATGATTTCAGAGTTGAAATATACGATGCTGATAGCTTTGCTTTAGTAGCAACCAGTGAAGCTCAAGACTATGAGTTAGGAGCTGTTCCACTTGAAGATGCTTCACAAGATATTATCGCTAACAGTGGAGGAACTGGAGGTTCAAACAATGGCGGTAATACCACATCTACAAGTCATGGTTCTGGTGGCGGCGGTAGTTTTGGATTTGCTTTGATAATTTTAATCTTAGTTTATTCAATTAGAAGAACAGTAATGGTGAGAGTTAAAGCATAAAAAGATAATTCTTAACTAAATATTCATGACTGAAAAATTATGAGCAAGGAAACATTTTGGAGCTGGGTCGGTTAGTTTTGACTCAGCTTTATTTTTTATTCTACTTTAAATTATATCGTTCTAAAACTAATAATGTCCTATCAGTTAATTCCATAACAGTGACTAAAGACTGATATTCTTCTTCGAAATCGCTCAGTCGATGTCGTGCATTGCGACGAATAACATTCATATCTTCAAGTAGATAGCTTTTTTCTAATCGCGGCACTTTGCATAGCGTTAAACTGTAAAAGCCAAAAATAGGATACCGGGAACATTTTTGAATGTATTCGACTCTTTGAATATCATCATCAAAATCTGACCATGTTTTTAACTCGATAGTCGGTATTGAATTTTCTGTTATTGAGTGCTGATAAACATAGATCTCAATATTCGGAGGTGTGTCATCATTCACTGACATTTCTCGTAATTTTTTTCTCAAACTTTTACACTTGAAAATCGTCTCTAAGTTATACAATTCTGTGCCAATTTGAAAAGGGGCAAGTAATTGAGGGGTGGAATTACCAGCTAAAATGTAGGGTATATCATATTCACCATCAATTCGTGTCATTAATAGAGATTGCGTTGGCAAGCATAAATTTAACCAAGATTCTATAAGTCTAGATTTAGTACTCATCCATAACTCGCCCGTACAAGAAGGAAGGGTATCTTTATTTCGAAGGAGTAGTTTATTGATAAATATCGCTGCACTATGTCGAGCTATTCTATGATCTCGAGTTAAACATAATGCACCGTCTCTTGTAATAGCTGCAATCCTATAACTTTGATTTTTTAACTTCGCAGAACGAAAACGTTTATTGAGTCCAGTAAAATCAATGGTGACAGTATCTCTTATTTGGAATGAACTGGGTTTGTCTAATTGAACTTTTAATCCATTGACTGATAAATCTAGAGTTTGCCCTTTTAGATTCTCGCCGTAGTATTTCAATACAAGGGGGGATTTGTAAATATATCTATCTTCGTTACGCTGCTTATTGATCCCCAGTCTTAAACGGGTGTAATCAACGGATCTAGCTCGTTTAATTTCATAATCATCAAAAAAACTATCATCCGGATCAGTATTTGAATCATCGTGCTGTAGCAAGGGGTCCTTTTTTAAGCTGTCAGAGATCTCTACCAGATAAATTAAATATTCATATTGATTAAGTTGATCGATTAAATTTTCAGCCTGTTCAGTGCCGACCTCAGCAAGCTTGTTGAGCAATTCTTTACTGCGTTGTTCTGACATATTATGTAGTTTTACAACATTGACCCGCCATGCCATAAAGGTATCTTGTTTAATGCCTGATCGTAGAAAACTGAGTTTTGATTTATTATCATTGAATTGCCAAGACGTTGCTCCAACCCGACGCCTTAGTCCTGAACCTTGATAACGATAAGCGTATATTTCTGGTGACGAGATTTCATGTTGAATAATACGATTGAGTCTAAAAGAACTCATTTGCTGTTCAAGAATACTTAGCATGCTATTGCCAAGTCCTTTAAGGTGCTTTTTATTTTGCTCAGTAATAGCGATTTCTTGAATTTGTAATTTTTCTCCATTAGTAGCTACAAAACAAGCTAGGAAAGGCAGAGTATTGATGTAAAAGTATTCCCAAGCTTTAGCTGTTAATGCCAATTTAGAATCTTCAGAATCTATGCGGTAGCGATGTTTTTTATTGTCTATGAAATCCTGAATAAAAATATCAAAAGCATGTTCTCCAGGATCAATACGAGCAAGCTGCAAGGTCATATACATTGAGCCCACAGAACTCTTCATCAGTCTATAAGGTACCATCCCAAGTTGTAGTTCATACTTTTTTTCCAGTGATGGAAAGGCAATATTCATTTCCATTCCATCAATAACGTCTAGTAATCGCTGGAGTTTAATTTGAATACCTGAAGATGAAACGTTAACTGAACGACCTTGAATTATTTTTCCAGAGGGTAACTCAATTTCTATATCACTAGCGTAATTAAGACGGTTTTCTTGACGATGTTGACTATATCCAACGGGTATCAGAGCAGGAGGGGTGTAAGCTTTAAGCTCTGTATCTTCTTGGTTAAAAGGAGTTGTATTATTCGCAGGCATAGTTTCCCTTAGGCTCTTATTGCCTAATCTATTACTTATAAAATGCTTAGTGTCTTCTGCCATTGCAAACTTTCCAGTGAGTTAACGTGTTATTCCATAATAACAAAATATCATTATCTAGGAGTAATCTTCATTCGTTTGAATTTTAACACTTTTGACTGCCTCATGAGTGTGATTTTCACCAACTGTTAGTCATTTCAGTAATTGTATCGGCAGATTGTCACACTTCTTAACATTTAGACAAACTAAAAAACGTTTAAAAACAGTATCATGTACTCATATTATTAGATTGGCACTGTTAATGCATTGGTTAATCATAAGAGAACATCTTAAGAGAACATCATAAGAGTTAATTAACAGAGTTAGTATTTCTAAGTAAAAATTGAGGAAGTTATGAATAAAACAATACGCCTATTTGCAATCGTGACATTAACAGCAAGTTCTGCTTTTATTTTATCTGCTTGTAGTGAAGCTAAATCAGATGAACAAATGCCAGAAGAGATTGTTACCATTCCTGTTATAGCAGAACCTGTATCTGTAGGTTCAATTAGTGCAGCATACGGAACAACAGCGTCTCTAGAAGCAGCAGCAGAAGCAGCAGTAACTGGCCGAGTATCAGGAATTGTTACTAAAGTGTTTGTAGAAGAAGGTGATGTTGTTGAAGCGGGTCAAGCTCTAGCGCAATTGGATGTTGAAAAACCTACTCTAGAATTACTACAGGCTAGTGCAAAGCTAAATCAAGCTAAAAATGATTTAGACCGGAACGAGAAAGTTTTTGCTAAAGGTTTAGTCAGTTCAGAAATCTATGATCGTGTTAAGTTTGAATATGCTGCTCAGAAAGCCGCTACGGACCTTGCGAAATTGAATCTTGAGCATGCCACAATTAGAGCATCTATTTCAGGTGTTATTGCCGTTCGTTATATTAAAGTAGGTAATTTAGTTCAGCAAAATGAAACAGCGTTTCAAATAACTGACTTATCAGAAATTCATGCCATTATTCATATCCCTGAGTCTGAAAAAGCAGGTTTAGCTGTAGGCCAAGAAGCTAATGTATACGTTGAGGCTTCAAAGTATCCTTTTACAGGCACAGTGCAGAGAATTAGCCCTATTATCGATAAAGATAGTGGAACGATTAGAGTAACCGTAAGTTTGATCGATGCGACTGCTGTACTTCGCCCTGGAATGTTCAGTAAAGTAAGCATTGTATATGATACTCATCAGCAGGCAATTTTAGTTCCAAAAGATTCAATACTGTCAGAAGATGCTGAGTTGTCTGTTTATGTTGTTGTAGAAGGTATTGCTCATAAACGTCTAGTTACTATCGGATTTTCAAATTCACAATCTGTAGAAATAATTGCAGGTGTTAAAGCTAATGAGATGGTAATTACAACCGGTCAAAGAAATCTTAAAGATGAAGCAGCGGTAGAAATTATTGGAGCGGTTGCTAGTTTATAAGAGCGCTTAAAAAATTCTGGTTGTTTCTGGGGGCGTAAGCCTCCTTTTTTTGTCTACTACTTTTCTTAATAAATATTAAAACCGTTGCTCTTTTGTATCAATAGTTATATTTTAAGTGCCTAAATTCATTAGAGTTAGCTAATTATTAGGTCACCAATATTATGTTCAATCATGCAATCGTTAAAACACCTTCTCAATCGATGATAGATGGAATTACAACTGCAGATTTTGGACTCCCTGATTACCAGAAAGCCCTAGAGCAACATCTTGATTATATTCAAGCATTACAGGAGTGCGGCTTGAAAGTTCTAGTGCTTGAAGCTGATGAACAGTACCCTGATTCGACATTCGTTGAGGATGTTGCCTTAATGACTCCTGCTTGCGCCATTCTGACTAATCCTGGAGCAATGACGCGAAATAAGGAAACTATGGCAATGCTTCCGGTACTAAAGACTTTTTATTCAATCGTTGAAAAGATTGATGCACCAGGTACGGTCGAAGCAGGTGATATTATGATGGTTGGTAAACATTACTACATTGGATTATCTGAGCGCACAAACTTAGACGGTGCGAACCAAATGATAGCTATTTTACAAAAGCATGAAATGACAGGCTCCATCGTTACACTATCAGAAGTTTTACATCTTAAAACCGGCCTAGGATATTTAGAAAATAATAATTTACTCGCTTGTGGTGAGTTTTTAACAAAAGAGGAATTCCAGCAGTATGATTTGATTACTGTTGATAATGAAGAAGCTTATGCAGCAAATAGTGTATGGATAAACGGTACGGTATTGGTACCCCTAGGATTTCCAAAAACGATAGCACTTATCGAAGCTAAAGGCTATACAGTGAGAACTGTCGATGTTTCTGAATTTCAAAAGCTTGATGGCGGCTTAAGTTGTTTATCTTTAAGATTTTAATTTAAATAAGGGCAAATATGAAATATTTACACACTATGGTTAGGGTTAAAGATCTTGAACTATCACTAGATTTTTACTGTAATAAACTTGGACTAGTTGAAATTAGCCGACGAGATATAGAAGCTGGTCGCTTTACTTTAGTCTTTTTAGGCACATCAGTTGATGATAATGCACAAATTGAACTTACCTATAATTGGGATCCTGAGGATTACAATGAAGGAAGGAATTTTGGTCATTTGGCTTATTCCGTAGAAAATATTCATGAAACCTGTGCCAAGTTGATGGCCGCTGGTGTCACTATCAATCGCCCTCCGAGGGATGGTCATATGGCTTTTGTTCGATCGCCAGATAATATTTCCATCGAATTACTGCAGCAAAATGGTTCCCTCGAACCTTCTGAACCTTGGATTTCTATGCCGAATACGGGTCACTGGTAGAAAATAATTAGCGCTTATAAGTTATCTTCCCATCAACAATCGTCATAACAGTTTCAGAGTCCATTATCTCGATAGGCTTTATGGTCATAAAGTCTTTATCGAAAATACTAAAATCGGCTTTTTTACCAACTTCAAT
>JBLHLI010000178.1:0-5745 GCA_047618765.1 Enterobacterales bacterium
ACACAAGCACATCTTCATGTTCAGATAATGTGTCCTCAGTTATTTTATTTACTGAATCATCTGCTTCCTTTGGAAATTGGTCCTTAATTCTTATAGTTAGTAAATCGATATCTATTGGCTGCTCTACTGCTGAGTCTGGAATGGTAATGTTGCCAGTAATCTCATCTCCAGTTACATTAAATTTAAAGAAATTTTCATCAATAATTGTTGAAACCTTTACTTGGTTAAAGTTTAAAAAATAGTAATTTAGTTCATCAATCAAAAAATCGTTACTATAAAAGTGTGAATATTCACCTGCATCGAAGTCTGGCTTAGATTCTTCTATTCCTTGTAATTCAAATAACCATAGCTCTAAATCAATCTTAGATAATTGGCCTGAAATTTCAATCCCTTCACGTGATGGTAATACCGCTTTAACATCACCGAAAGATATTTGACCCTTAGTTTTCTTATAATCAGAAAATTCTAATTTTAAGTCTACAATGTTTTCTACGTCAGCTTCAAAAAATTGATTTCCATCATTGGATAATTGATATTTCAAGCTCAATTGATTCTCATTGACCGCATCTTTATCAAATGGTGTTGGTAACTCACTACTTATGCCTTTAAGATTTGTTTCAATCGCTAAATTTAATAGAACGTCGTTAACATTTACAACTTCTGGAAGCACTAATTCTATTTGGTACTCAGTGCTACCTTTTACTTTAGCAGGGATCCAATTTGGAAAAGTTCCTCTTATTTTTTCAGCGGTAAAATTGCCCGTACCCTCTATATTCGTTATCAATAAATCATTATCAATATTTTGTGTAAGAGTAAACTTACTCTGGCCACCTAAAACATTTGCTGTAAGTTGTTCACTTTTTATTAATGAATCATCAATTATTATTTTACCTTGAATATTTTCGATGAACATACCGAGTGGTTTAACAATGACAGTATTGTTATCTAAGTGGACAATACCATCGACTTTTATATTTGATTGTTCAGCTTCTGGTTGTTCATTACCTAAAGGAATCGTTAAATCTAGGTTAAGGGCAAAAGGTCCCCTCGTAGGAATAACGTCGAATACGCTGCCCACAGATTCTTTTAATGGACTATTGTTTAAATAATTAATACCGTTAACAAAACTACCCTTACTAAGATTATCTATTTTCAAAATACTAGTTTCAGCCGACAAATCGGCTATGATTACGTTAGTGTTAGAAAGTATAATTCCTTCGCTTTCTCCTTGACTGATTTTAATATCCATCTTGTTTTCAATGAATAAGAGATCTGCAGATATATTTTTAACCTCAGGCCAACCATCATAAAAAACAAAGCGAGTGTTATCGATTAAACCATTAATTAGAAATACACCATCTGGATTAGCAAATGGAAAGTCTTCAGCTTTGCCTCTAATAGCTACTTTAGTTGAATGTAGAAGCCCAGCTTTCACACTTTCGTCTAAATAACTGACAAGAGTTGTAGACATTGTGCCAACGGGTAATAACTTACTAATATACTTTAGATCAACATCTAAGAGTTCAGAATAGAGATTCATATCGAGGGTAGATGTTTCAGTCGAGTAATTAAAAATACCATCAGCTAATAATTGGGCACCTAGAAGATCTATACTTAAATTGGCTAACTGAAAAGTAGTTGAATGCTCAGTCAGTTGCCATGAAAATTGACTATTCAACTTATCTAAATCAAGGGGCCATCTGAACATGCTTGGATAATCAAGTTTAACTTCTGAGCTATTAATAGTGACCAAGCCATTATCTTTATGGACTTCGAAATTTCCTGAGATATTGTTAGCTCCTGGAATCGATAGCCACGGATTCCAAGTTAATTCAAAAAAATCGCCTTCAGCAGAAATACTAAGCAATTCCTGGTTATCAAAAGTTGCCATGACCATAGTATCTTTTATGAAGCCATTGGGGTTCATGGTAAACAGTTGATTTCTTATATCATCACTAAGATCAGAGTTTGTAAGAACCAAGTCAGCCCAAATCCCGAGATCAAGGTTAGATGCAGAGAAGTTATATTGTTTTAAGCCCGCTGTTTTTTTCATTTCAACTAATAATGTTGGATCAGGCCAATCTCTATCTTGGCTAATAATTTCTAGGTTCTTAGATTCAATTTTCCAGCCATCCTCTTGTCTTTCCCAAGTTAAATAGCCATTGGCCTTATTGAGTTTTGTTTGTGGCTGCTGCTTCAATGACATAAGGAAGTTATCAACTTTGACCGAAAGGAGTGCCGATTCAAATTGACTATTCTTCCAATCGGCCCAAAGTTTTAATTCAGTGTTACCTGATAATATTTCAGTTTCTTGCCAGAATGCACTAAGGGGCAGTTGCGGCATGTTAATATTGTAGGTATCAACATATAGGCTAGCAGTAGTTTTGGGATCACTTAGAAATCCATCTGCTTCAATAGTAAAAGCAATCTGATTATCACCAGGAATGTTGCTCACTCCAAAGAGTTGATATATATCTTTGCCTTTCTTAAATTGAACGGTATCTAATATTATAGGGTAATATTTTTTATTTTTAAGGCTAATATTTAAATGTGTTTCAAAGAGAACAATCTGTGATTGATACTGAAGCCAATTTTGAATTTGCGATGCAAAATCTTTATCAATCCCGGTCAATGTATCTGAACTTGTTGTTATATTTGATAAAGTAAATTCTGCAGATTCGCCTTGTTCTATATTAAGAGATAATCCCTCAATAATAAGCTGTTCTGTGACCAATGCTCGATAAAATAGAGTAGGGAAGGTGGCGACTTTGATACTTATTGATTTGATAGAAGAACGTTGATTTAAATTGTGCTCATCCTGACCAATTTCTATATTGCTTATTTTTATAACAGGGCCTAAGGATTCCCAGCTTCCTTCAATATGGCCTATGGTTAATTGAATGCCTGTTTGTTCGAGTATCATATTCTCTAGCGGTTCACGATACTCATTTAGACTAGGTATCATAAATCGAGCAACAGTAACCAGTACCGCAAATAGGATGATGATGAAAGCAATCAACTGCCAACAACGGTTAAGGAATATGAGTGTGATTTTTTTAAACATTTTCTAAATAATCACATTAAGACAACATCATATTGTTCTTGGCTATAAAGAGGATCGATTTTGAATTGGATTGGTTTCCCGATAAATTCTTCGAGTTCAGCGACCATATAGGATGATTCGTCATGTAGAATTTCAACAACTTTAGAAGCGGCCATCACTAAGAATTTTTGACCGCCATAGGCTCGCTCTGAACGTAGTATCTCTCGAAATATTTCCAAGCAAACGGTTTCTACCGATTTAATTGAGCCTCTCTCATTACAGACAGGGCAGGCCTCGCAAAGCAGGTGCTCAAGGCTTTCACGAGTTCTTTTACGTGTCATTTCTACTAGACCAAGTGATGAGACTTCTGAAACATTATAGCGGGCATTATCTTTTTTAAGTGCTTTTTCGAGATTTTTTAATACTTTGCGTTTATGAGCTTCCTCTCGCATATCGATAAAATCAACGATAATGATGCCACCAAGATTACGTAATCTTAATTGTCTTGCTAAGGCAGTAGCAGCCTCAAGGTTGGTTTTAAAAATAGTTTCCTCTAAGTTTCGGTGTCCAACAAAAGCACCGGTATTGACATCAATTGTTGTCATAGCTTCTGTTTGATCGATAACGAGATAACCGCCAGATTTTAATTGTACATTACGTTCTAAAGCTTTTTGTATTTCTTCCTCTACACTATAAAGATCAAATATAGGTCTCTCGCCAGTGTAAAGTTCAATCGTTTTCGATAATTCTGGCATAAATTGCTCTACGAAGCTTTTAACCTTTGAATAACTTTCCTTTGAGTCGATGCGTATTCTATCGATATTAGCAATGTCGAGATCTCTCATTGTTCTCAGTAAAAGTGATAAATCTTCATGAACAATATTGGTATCTTTAATTTGAGGTTTTATTTGTTCAATGTTTTGCCATAATTTTTGTAGAAATTGTATATCAGCAATAAATTTTTCTTCTTGAACTCCCTCAGCCGCTGTACGAACGATGAATCCTTGTTTAGGATCATCAATTAAATTGTTGAGTAGATCCTTTAATCGTTGTTTTTCCTTATTAGATTCTATCCTTTGAGATATTCCTATGTGAGAACTGTCAGGCATTAATACTAAATAACGAGAAGCTATGGTTATGTTAGCCGTTAACCTTGCACCCTTTGTTCCCATGGGATCTTTAATGACTTGCACCAGAATACTTTGGCCTGGTCGTAATAATTTTGTTATATCATCCTGTGTAAGGGAAGGGTCATTTTGATCAGGGTCTTGATTACTTATATCATGGGCAAAGGGTCTTTTAACAAGATCTGAGACATGTAAAAAAGCAGCTCTTTCTATACCAATATCAACAAAAGCCGATTGCATACCAGGTAAAACTCTAACCACTTTGCCTCTGTAAATATTACCGACAAGACCTCTACGACTGCTTCGTTCAATCATTAATTCTTGAACTACACCATTTTCTACTGTGGCGACTCTAGTTTCTCTGGGGGTAGCATTGATGAGTAACTCTTCGGGCATACTATTAAGCGTTCCTTGGTAAATTAATTAACTATCAAATAGATAAAATGTTGATGGCTTTAGTTAGTATAGCACCAGATGCAAAAGTAGATAAGAAGCAATAGTTACCAAACATTTATTAATTATTAATCAATCATTCATCAGCTAACAGTAATCATCTAACGTTAAAGTTTCGTCTAACATCACGCAGTAATAAAAATATCCAAGGCCATAAAAATGCACTGGATATGATCGGTAACCAATAGGTTGGATGCTTGGGCTGAGTGACTATGAAATTTTGTATCCACAGGCTCAGAACGAGGTCAAAGCCAACCATTAATGCAATAATTGCACTTTGTTTCCAAAGAGGAAATAAACGAAGTCGATTGGTCATGATTTGAACTAGGTAGGCTGTAAGGGCAAAACTTAAGCCATGTATACCCAAAACTGAACCTAGGGCAACGTCTGAGACAATGCCAAGAATCCAACCTGCAATAATTCCAATACGATGTGGAAGCGCCATAGTCCAGTATATAAATACCATTAATAACCAATTTGGACGCCACCATACTAGGAAGTCAGGCAAAGGAAAAAGTATCATTACAGTTGCAATGACGAAACTAATTAATATAACGTAGGTAGCATTTGGTTTAGTCGTATTCATTTGCTATCCAAGATAGTTTCATCTTTTGCTGTGTTCGTTTCTTTAAAATCAGGGAAGTTAGGCCATAAAAGAACAACTAATCCAGTTCTTAATAAGTCTGCACTTGTCGTTGCTGATGCACTAGCAAATGGTTTGCCTGGATCTCGAATTACTAAATCAACAACTGCGACTGGAAACCCTTCCGGAAATCGCATACCAAGACCTGAAGTAACTAAAATGTCGCCTACTTTGATGTCTGCAGTATGAGGAATTTGTTCCAATAAAAGTTGATTGGCAACACCAGAACCTTTAGCAATCATTCTTATACCATTGCGCATGCTTTTTACTGGTATGGCATGAGTATTATCGGTAATAAGAAGAGCTTTACTGGTTAAAATAGATGTATTTATAACTTGGCCAAGCACACCCGTTGCATCCAAAATAGGTTGGCCTGTATAGACACCATCTTTACTACCTTTATTGATAGTGACTAAATGCTGTGAAGGGTCAGAGTTAACATTCATTATTTCTGCAATACGACGGCGACCTTTTTCTCT
>JBLHLI010000179.1:0-5716 GCA_047618765.1 Enterobacterales bacterium
GGCCCTGCTGGTGGTGTAGTCGGGATGGTAGAAACGGCTAAACAGCTAGGCTTTGACCGTATTATAGGCTTTGATATGGGTGGTACCTCGACAGATATCTGTTTGTATCAAGGTAGTTATCAGCAAACCTTAGATTCGGAAATTGCCGGTATTCGAATTAGAGCACCCATGTTAGACATTCATACTGTGGCGGCCGGAGGTGGTTCTTGTTTGAGCTATAAGGATCAGCGCTTTCAAGTGGGCCCAGAATCAGCTGGTGCATTACCGGGCCCTGCTTCCTACGGGAGGGGAGGACCTTTAACGGTAACTGATGTGCAAGTTGTTCTTGGCCGAATCCGCCCAGATTGTTTTCCTAAAGTTTTCTCTTCCTCATCTGATCAGCCTTTAGATAGAGTGAGAGTTAATGACGCTTTTAATCAATTGACCCAACACATTAATAGTGAGCATTCTCATCCTTGGTCTGTTGAAAAAGTTGCTGAAGGATTCTTACAAATTGCCATTGCTAACATGGCGAATGCAATAAAACATATGACCACTGAAAAAGGCCTCAATGCAGAGGACTTTGTGATTAACTGTTTTGGTGGCGCGGCAGGACAGCATGTTTGTTTGGTGGCTGAGCAGCTTGGTGTAAAACAAATATTAGTGCATCCCCTAGCTAGTCTTTTATCAGCCTATGGGATGGGCCTTGCTGATAGCGTGATTATTGTTCAGCAATCAATTTCTACTCTATTATCCAATGAATCTTTAAAAGATGTTGTACCCGCCTTTAAAGATTTGCAGGAAGAAGCGTTATCAAAAATGTATCGTCAAGGTATTACCAATGCAACAACCTATTGCCAGTTATCTTTACGTTATCAGGGTAGTGACAATTGCATTGAGCTTGATGTTGATGGCAGTCATCGAACATTCTTTAACAAGGAATTGACCCATAAATTTAATGATCTTCATGGTGAGCTGTTCGGCTTTGCAGAGCAAAATAAAGCCATTATTATTGATAAGATTACTGTTGAGGCGCGGCATAAACCCAAAGTCGTAGCGTTTAAGAATATAGCTGAGACTTCAAATAATCAAAATGATGACCTTATTGCCGAGCACGCAGTTTATATAAAAGGCCAATATCAGCAAATTAGCTTTTATCCATGGAAATTACTTGAGAAGGAAGTGATATATCCTGGGCCTCTGGTTATTTTTAGCCCTAGTACAACAATTATTGTAGAACCCGATTGGCATGCTGAGCTTCAAAGTAACGGAGCCATTGTTTTAGAACATCGCCCTAAAATGATTGAAGATGAAGAAGTAGACAGTCTAAAGCTTGATCCTATTCGTTTGGAGCTCTTTAGCAACCTCTATCAAGCCATTGCAGAACAAATGGGTAACGTCCTAGCCAGAACGGCTCATTCGGTCAATATCAAGGAACGCTATGATTTTTCCTGTGCTATTTTTGATGACCAAGGAAACCTAATAGCAAACGCCCCCCATATGCCTGTGCACTTAGGTTCAATGGGTGAAAGCATTAAGGCGGTATTAGATCTTGCAACCCTAAAAGAGGGTGATGTTTATCTGATTAATAACCCTTATCAAGGAGGAACTCATCTACCTGATTTGACTGTGGTGACGCCAGTTTTTGATAACAATAAGCTGATTTATTTACTAGGATGTCGTGGTCATCATGCAGATGTAGGAGGCATAGCACCGGGTTCAATGCCATCAAACTCAACGAATATAGAAGAGGAAGGTTGTCTGTTTAAATGTTTCAAACTTGTCGATGAGGGAGCATTTCAAGAAGCGCAATTATTAAAGGCTTTATCAAAGGGCCCATATCCGGCTAGGAACCCAGAACAAAATATAGCCGATCTAAAGGCTCAAATTGCGGCTAATAATAAAGGTCGTCAAGAGATGCAGAAAGCTTTTAAACAGCATGGGCAAGAAGCGGTGCTTCAATATATGCAATACGTTCAAGATAATGCTGAACAAATACTCAGGCGTGTCATTTCAACTCTAAAGGATGGTAGTTACAACTACCCTATGGATAATGGTGCAAACATTATCGTGAATATAAGAGTTAATACTCTGGAAGGTTCTGCTACGGTAGATTTCACAGGTACGACCAAACAAATGAATAATAACTTCAATGCCCCTTCAGCGATTTGTCGAGCAGCAGTGCTTTATGTTTTTCGATGTTTAATCAATGATGATATCCCTCTCAATGATGGTTGTCTAAGGCCTTTAAAAATCATTATTCCAGAAGGTTCAATGTTAAATCCGCAAGCTCCAGCAGCAGTAGTGGCAGGTAACGTTGAAACGTCCCAGGCCATAACGGATGCAATATTTTGTGCTCTAGGTGTTATTTCGGGTTCTCAAGGAACAATGAATAACCTGACTTTTGGTGATCAGAAACTTCAGTACTATGAGACCATTGCAGGAGGGGCAGGTGCAACTGAGGTATCTTCTGGTGCATCTGGCGTTCAAACCCATATGACAAACTCTCGAATAACGGATCCAGAAATTCTTGAAAGGCGGTTTCCGGTTTTATTAACTCATTATGGCTATCGATCTGGGTCAGGTGGAAATGGCAAATGTCGTGGTGGAGATGGACTTATTCGAGAGATTCAGTTTCTGGAGCCCATGACGGTGAATATCCTATCAGGAAATCGACTACATTCTCCACCAGGTTTAGCGGGTGGCGAGGCGGGTAAGCCTGGTATTAATCAATTAATTAAAAGTAACAAGGAAATAATTGATTTAGCGGGAACTTGTGAACTTAGTATCGCTACTGGTGATAAATTACGCATAAAAACTCCGGGCGGCGGAGGTTTTGGTCATTCTGTCGAATAGAAATAACTTTATTAGATTAGGCTGTGTTAAACTAGCCGTTCTTAAAATATCACTTTTATAGTCTTTGCTTTACAGTTTTTATAAGGAAAATTTAGATGTCGTCTCTTGCCCCAAAAAAATTGCTTATACCTGGCATAGCCGTTCTGGCCATTATCATACTTTATGTGTTTTATTCATCATCAAGTGCCGAAAGTAATTCAACTGAAACGACTGAATCAACGGCCCAAGTTGCTGTCGATACTGCCGATGTTTCTAATGAAGCGATAAGTCGTGAAGCTACAGCTAATGTAGAGTTGAAATCAACCAAGCAAGAAGTAAAGTCTGAAACACTCTCAGAGGCAAAAACAGTTGAATCGGCAATTGTTGAAACGATTAATAATGATGATGAAGGCAACGATATTATATTTGTTGAAGGTAAAACCAAGGACTACATTGTTAAATTTCCAGCGGAATTATCAAAAGAGCCAACAGTTGTAGAATTTTTCTCCTTTTGGTGTCCCCATTGCTATAATTTTGAGCCAACGGTGAGATTATGGGAACAGCAAAAGCCAGATTCAGTAAAGCTATTGAAGATACCAGTTGTTTTTGGTCGTGAAGACTGGAGACTTGCAGCAAAATCTTATTATATTGCTGAAGAATTGAGTATGGCTCCTGCATTTAGTGCTCTCATGTTTAAAACCATACATGTGGATAAGAGCTATCCTCAAAATGAAGCTGACATTGGTAAAATATTTGCTAAGTTAGGAGTTAGCAACAAAAAATTTATTGATGCAGCTAAATCATTCAATGTTGACTCAAACTTAAGAAAGGCTGAGTATTTAGCTAAGAAATACAAAGTGGCGGGCGTACCTTACTTTCTAGTCAACTTTAAATATGAGGCTGGAGAAGCAAGTTATGCATCACAGGAAGCATTATTTAGATTATGGAATAACCTTCCAGCAATAGACTTTGAATAAACAGTCATTAAGATATAATATTTACAAGGAATAATAAATGTCATCGAAAAGTACAAATACTGTCGTCATTTCAATATTAATGACACTAGCTGTTATGGCTTCTTTAACTATAGAAACCAAGTTGTTTGCCGCCAATGAATCTGCTGTTTTTGCGGAAGGTCGAGATTTTGTAACTAAATTTCCCTATGAAAAACCTAAAAAACCTCAACTAGTAGAGTTCTTTTCTTTTATGTGTCCGGCCTGTTTTAAGAGAGAAACTATGGTTCTTCGTTGGAAGAAGCAAAAACCTGATTCTGTTGAATTACTAAAAATCCCAGTCTCATTTGGACGGCCGTCTTGGAAATTAGCAGCGAGAGCTTTTTATATTGCTGAAGAATTAAATGTTTCCGATAAGTTTAGTAAAGTGATGTTTCAAAAAATTCATATTGATAATGTTCGGTTAGGTCGATTAGCCGATATAGAAAAAATATTTATTGAAATGGGTATTAGTAAAGCCGACTTCAAAAAAGCAGCCAGTTCATTTGCTGTAGATAGTAAATTGCGGAAAGCAGAATTTTTAGCTAAAAAATATAAAGTACCTTCGGTGCCACATTTTTTAGTTAACTTTAAATACGAAGCAAGCGCTACATCAAGCAAGACTCAAGAGTCACTCTTTAGATTGTGGAACTTGTTGCCTGCTAGAGATTTCTAAAAAATCATTTAAAGAACAGTTTAGTTCAACATTAAAGAGCAATTTATTGCTCTTTTTTTATATTTCATTACAAATCCAAACTATTTTTATATCTCTAGCGTCATATAATAGGGACAGGCTAATAATAGTTTTAGGTCTGAGAGGGATAGTTGGTCAAATACACCATCAAATGCATAAAGTAATCAATTTGCATTGATTGTAGCAAAGGCCAAAAAGTTAACTTACTGAAATATATGGTTTATTTTTATTGGTACGGTTTTTGCCTTATCTCTTAATAAACTAATCATATAACAGTGATATTGAGGAATAATGATGAACAAATTGAAAGTTATTGCAGGAGCCCTATCTCTGGCCCTAATAAGTACGCCACTACAAGCACATGACTCTGACCATGACGGTGATAAAAGTAGCTGTAATTTTGATCTTGAATATGATTTTGCTATTAAAGATTCTGAAATTACTTTTAGCAATGATGAAGGTAGTAAGATATTCATCGATCAAGATAATCAGTTATTTGTGAATGGTTCACAACAATCACTCGATGATACCCAACAACAGCTAGTTGATAATTATGCTGATGGTGTTCGTGATTTGGTACCTGAAATTACCACCATTGCAATTGAAGGCGTAAATCTAGGTGTAAAAGCTGCGTCTATGGCTTTAAGTAGCTTGTTAGGTGATAGTAGCCCTAAGTTTGACCACTTTACTAATAAAGTCAATGAGTTAGCGGCTTCCATCACTTTAAAATTAAACAGTTCAGATTTTAATACTAAAACTATTGAAGACTCTTTTGATGATGAGTTTGAAAAAGAAATCCAAGTTGTTGCTGAAGAAGCAATTGCAGAGATTACGCCAATAATAATGGCACAGATGGTTACAGCAGCAATGAATGGTGACGATAGTTCTATTTCTGAGCTCGAAATGCGTGCTGAGAATCTTGAACATGATATTAAAAGCTTAATTGAACCACAGGCAGAGGCTTTAGAAGCAAGAGCTGAAGAACTATGCTCAAGTGTTGCAGCTCTAGATAACATAGAGTCTGAAATGGTTGAAAGTGGCCTTGACATGATGGATTTGATTGGTAGAGGTGAAAATCATAACTTTAATATCAATGTTGATAAATTTAATTTAGATTTAGGTGACTAACCTTTATTCTTTTATTTAAGTTTCAGAAATATCGACCCAATATTAAGCGCCTTCTCGGCGCTTTTTTGTTATTCGTCGTAAAAATATA
>JBLHLI010000180.1:0-5706 GCA_047618765.1 Enterobacterales bacterium
CTCTATTAGCATTATCAACAGCATTGGTTAGCTCATGCTGATCTATTTCTGAAACAACATCAAATGAAGGCATTATTAAATCTCTTTATGTAGTCTAAGACTTTTAGTAGTCTATGAGAAATTGCTTCTAGTAAGAATATTCACCAAGCAATTTATTGTTTATATTATTTATTAATTTATACTTATAAAACTTGTATTTAACTTAGTCACTTTCTATATACCGCCCGCCTACACGAAATCGGTCACCTGCAGACTCTGCATCAATAGTTTTCTGTAGCCATTCTCTGAAAGCTGCAATTTTAGGCTTTTGTTGATTGCCATCTGGACAAGCAAAGTCATAGGAATTAATGCTCGATAAGGTGATATCAAAAGGAGTAATTAGTCTACCTGAATTAATTTCTTGTTGTGCTAGAACACTATAACCTATGGCAACACCTTGACCATGAATCGCCGCCTGTAAAAGCATAACAGTATGACTAAAAACCGTACCATGAGTTAAGTTTATACCAGAAACTCCTGCTTTAGATAACCATCGACTCCAATCTTCTGTGGAAGTTTGATGCAATAATGTATGATTTTTGAGATCCTCAGGTTCGACAAGAGGTTTATCCGAATTCAGTAAGCGTGGTGAACAGAGAGGGATCAGATACTCATCCAATAAGCGCTGTTTGTAAATACCTTTACGGTATCGTCCCTTAGAAAAGTAAATAGCGACATCAATGTCCTCACCAAAGAAATCCACTTCATTGCCTTGATTATTTGCAGTGATCCGTACATCTATTTCTGGGTATAAGGCTTTGAATTGATCAAGTCTTGGGATCAACCATTCAATGGCAAAAGCAGGAATAACACTCACATTCAATGAACCGGTCGCTCCAGCAGATTGAATATTTTCAGTCGCGTTTTTTAATTGTTCAAAAATATCTCTAATTTGGGGCCAATATTCAATCCCTTCTTCCGTTAGTGTTAGTTTTCTGTTCTTTCGATGGAATAAAGCTAAACCAAGAAATTCTTCCAAATGTTTAATTTGATGGCTTACTGCTGCCTGAGTTACAAACAATTCTTCTGATGCTTTTGTAAAACTCAAGTGCCTGGCAGCGGATTCAAATGTACGCAAGCTATTTAATGGTGGTAATCGACGACTCATACTTTGTTATAAAGCCCTATCTTATTGATTTATATGAAATATTTAGCATTAGTTTTTCTAATGAATAGTATTATAAATGATAGTTTGAAAGTATTACAAGAAATCATTATATTCTCTTCCAAGCCAAAAGGGCTTATCGCCGAAAGGCATATAGTTTTCCATATATTTTTAACTGTTTTGCAAGTGCTAGCGCAAAGCCTCCGATAATTCGGATGTAAGACAGGTTGTTTGTTCACGAGGAGTGAAGTTATGTATAAGTCAATATTTGTTATGTTAGTAGTACTCACGTCTGCCATGAGCCTTAATGTGGCTGCAGCAGATAATACCATCGCTAAATTAAATCCTATGGTTCTAATTGAACTTGGTGCTGATATGAAAGCTGATTGGGTTTATTCAGAGAGAATGCTAACTGTTGAAATTAAAAACGAATTAGAAACTTCACATAAACCATCTGTTAATAATCGTGATTTATTAACAGTGCTAAGAGTTAGATCAATTCTAGCATTTACAAATACTTATGACGTTGTACGCAATACTCAGAGCCTTAAAACTGCTGAATAAATTGCAGAAACACATTTTTCCCCAGGTTATTATTTTTAGTGCTTAATTTTTTCCCCTCAATGGGAATTGGCTGAAGTTGTTAGGTCCTTTTCAAGGAATTTAGACAATCTTCTTTTTATCGACTAGCTCTCGATGTATCACGGCCTTCTCTCGTTTGGCCTACATTAGAGCTATTGCTAGTCATGGGATTACCTTATTGGGTAATCCCTTTTTTTTGCCTGAAAAACCTCAAAGAATAAGATTTTTAGATAGGTGCAACCATTCGCATTAACTGACCACAAAACCATGCTGCTGCGGTTCCAATCGTATATCCAAGTACAGCGAGAAGAACACCTACCGGTGCAAGAGATGGATGGAAGGCTGAGGCAACTACAGGTGCTGAAGCAGCCCCTCCTACATTGGCTTGACTACCTACTGCCATATAAAAAGTCGGAGCTTTGATTAACTTTGCTACAATGAGAATTAGAGAAGCATGAACTAACATCCAAATAAATCCAACAATGAATAACTCATAATGTTCAAAAATAGCCAGAATATTCATCTTCATTCCAATGGATGCCACCAGAACGTAAATAAAAGATGAGCCTACTTTAGAGGCACCAACACTTTCCATCATTCTAAGTTTAGTAAAAGATAATGCCAGACCTCCGATAGTTGCAGTAACAATCATCCAGAAAAACTTACTATCTAAGCTATAGTCTTTCAGTATCGGTAGGTTAGTTCCGATCCAGGGCGCGAGGTTATCTGCAACCAAATGAGCAAAGCCTGTAATACCAAAAGCTATTGCCAACATGTACATAAAATCAGGTAATTGAGGAATTCTAGAATGTTTTAATTGAAATGCTTCAACTGTATCTTTTAAATCGTCTAAGGCTTCAGTATTAGCACCATTTTTTTCATCAAGCTGTTTTGCTTTTGAGGCCATGATCAATAAAACTGCCATCCATATATTGGCAACAATAATATCAATAGTAACCATAACAGAAAACATATCGTTACCGACTTCATAGGTCTCTTTCATAGCAACTTGATTAGCACCGCCACCAATCCAACTTCCTGCAATTGTTGTCATACCACGCCAAACTGCATCAGGCCCATGCCCGCCTACAATTTCAGGGCTCACCAATGAAACAAGTATTATTGCAATGGGTCCACCGATAACAATACCTAAGGTCCCCGTTAGAAACATTACAACGGCTTTGGGCCCTAGGGCTATAATTCGTTTAAAATCTACACTCAAGGTTAGCAATACAAGGCTAGCTGGTAAAAGATACCTTGATGCAATGAAATATAAATTTGATTTTTCTCCGTCAATGATATTAAAGGTATTTAACAATGAAGGTAGAAAGTAGCAAAGTAATAAAGCTGGTATATATCGATAGAAAGCTTGAAATGCCTTATTATCACTATTTGATGTTTTGAAAACAAATCCAAGCATAAGTGCTAAGATCCCTAAAACTATAGCGTCATTACTGATCAGTGCTGCCGATTCAGTCATAAAGTCCCCTTTGAATTATATGATAAGAGTAGATGATCGAGTGTTTTATTGATTTTGTTTCACTCGTAATCACCAATACTAACGAAAATCACTTCGTCTATAAACTCTAATTAACATTTTTTAACCTATTTAAACGGCAAAATACGATAATTATGGTAATTTTCAGTGTTGATGAGTTATTTTAATGATAAAACAAACTTTTATTAAGCCTAGTGCGACTTAATAGGTAGAGACAAAAACAAATAATAAATATATGGACAACCATGATATTTGATAATGATGAGCGATTAATCTCAAAAGCTCTAAATGGCAGTGAAAGAGCTTGGATTAAACTAGTTAAACGCTATGAAAAACGCATTTATAACTACAGTCTTAGAATGACTGGAGCAACTGATGAAGCCATGGATTTAGTCCAGGAAGTCTTTCTTGCCGTATTTAGAAATCTTCCAAACTATCGTGGTGATGGAGTCTTTGCAGCTTGGTTATTTAGAATAGCCAGTAATCGATGTACTGACTATTTACGAAGAAAAAATACCAATCCTTTGTTAGGTAAGTATCAATCGGATACTGAAGCTCTGTTATCAAATCGAGCAGCCGATGAAGATATACAACGAGAGCAAGGAAATAAACAGGTAATAAAATTACTAACGACATTACCCGCTGAACAACGGCAAATAGTAGAGATGAAATTATTCCAAAATATGACATTTGATGAAATTGAGGGTTATACCGGTGTATCAGCCAGTACAGCAAAAACACGTTTTTACTCAGCTTTAAA
The DNA here is from genome assembly GCA_047618765.1 of Enterobacterales bacterium. GTDB lineage: Bacteria > Pseudomonadota > Gammaproteobacteria > Enterobacterales. The sequence goes on from JBLHLI010000180.1 coordinate 3,985, forward strand.
AAAATTACGCAGCCTGGTGGAGGTAGCACATGCAATATGAAGAGATCGTAGCCTTATTTCCTGATTTTTTAGAGGATAATCTATCAGAAAACGAAAAGAAAGCTGTTATAGATGCTTTAGATGGCTCTATTGAATTACAACAAGCACTATCGAGCTTAAAAGAGCTACGCTATGGACAGCAACAATGGATGGATGAAGAAGTACCTACCTGGAACCGCAGCGCTTATATATCTAGAGCAAAACCAAAAAATACCCATTGGATGAACTGGGTATCTCTTGCGACTTCATTTGCAGCCATCTGCTTGGTTGTATTTCGTGTGCAAGTCATCAGTAATGATGAGGGATATCATATTAGTTTTGGAGAGCAAACTGAACAAGTTGCTTTTAAAAGGTACGCCAATAATTATCTTGATGATTTGCAATCTGAACAAGTAGCTTACCTTGAGCATCGATTTCTTGAGTTTGAAAATCAGCAGTTACAACAAAACCAGCTAGTTTTAACCTCGGCTTTAGAGTTTAATCGTGATGAGCGTAAGCAAGATTTAAATCAATTAACTAGCTATTTTCTTCAACAACGTTCCTCTGATCTCGTGAACACCCAGACCCAATATAATCAAATACTTGATTCACAATTAGAAGACCGTAAAGACATTAAAACAATCTATGCCTCTCTAGATAAATAGGCATAGTTAAATACATTCACAAAAATATGAATATTAATATTTTCAAGTAGTAGGAGTTAAGATGAATACGTTTAAGTTAGCGCAAAAGACCTTATTAGCTATAGTTATATCCACTTTTTTTGGAACTACTGTAATAGCAAAAACTATAGATGTATCAAAATCAAAGAAAGATATTTTGGTTATGTCTCGAGTCATTGAAACAAGCCTTGAGGCATCAAACAACAATTTTCCTGGGAAAGCTCATATAAATGGAACCTATCTTGCAGAACAAGGATACCTATTTAGTATCCGGTTAAATGGCATCTCTTCCTTTGGCGTTCCCGGTGTAGCATCCTGGGATAGAGGCAGGTTAGAGTTGGATATTCCTGAACTGATTAGCGAAGTATTAGCGACTATTGATACTAGTGAAGCATTAACTGTTGCTCCTGAATCTGTGATAAGTACCGTTGATAGTCTTTATGCTGACGAGGATCTTCAAGAGACACTGAAAGAACTACGCGAAAAGCAGAGAGATATTCGACGAGAGGATTATCAACTGCGACGCGATATCCGAAAAGCGGAAGCAGAAAATCAGCGTGATGATTTAGAAGAAAAACTCGAATCTAATCGCCAACAATTAAAAAAATATACTCAAGAATATTCTGATTCATTAGCTTCCTACAAAACGGAACGTAATTCTCGGCGAGCTAAAAAATCAACCGATGCAACGAATGCTATTTTTTCAACGATTTGTGATTATGGACAAACCATGAGAGCTTTGAAGAAAAGTGAAAAAGTTACACTGATGATAAAAGGTGGATTAAGTGAAGATGGCACTAAAGCAACTCAAGTTTATGTTATCAATCAGGCTGACCTTAAAAAATGTTCTGATAGTGTAAAGCTAAAGAAAAACGCTATTCATTACTCTTTATAAATAGGCTCATTATAAATTATCAACAGAGGTACTTTTATTAAACAATAAAAGTACCTTCATCCTCAGATTCTTTCTTCCCAGATTCAACATTAAAGACTGATCTATAAGTACAATATTGACTAATAT
>JBLHLI010000181.1:0-5655 GCA_047618765.1 Enterobacterales bacterium
TATATAAAACGGGTATATAACCTGAATGATCAAGGTGAGCATGGGTCAAAAATATCGCATCTAGTTTTGAAATATCAAAAGGCAATTCTTGTCTATTTCGTTCTCTAAGACTTTTATAACCTTGGTATAATCCACAATCAATAAGTACTGTAGTTGAGTTTGTCTCAATCAGATACTTAGAACCGGTAACCGTTTCTGTACCACCTAAAAAAGTTATTTTCATCATGCAGACCTTGTCGTTAAGAGCTGTTTTAATAACATCTAGTGATGAACCATTGTTATCTGCTGAAATAATATTATATTAGGAAAAGCCTAATAATATTATTTCAATGTATCGAATCAGTCCTGGAATATGCTGTTCTTTTATAGGGTATAACCTCATAGTTGTCTTCGAGGAAAGTAACTAAATTTACTAATTGAGTTACAGTCATAACATCATTATAGACGCGCATAGTTGAACTTCCATCCTCGTTAATTACAGTACCCTGATTGTATGGTTTCCGTCTTAGTATCTTATGAGAAGGATTTATGACTGATGTAACAAGTTCACCATAGCTTTTTATAGTACCAATTGAACCTCCAAGTTTTACATGAGGAAGACTCTGATCATCACGTGGGAGCTGTTCAATGCCTGCTATCGAATGGCAGGTGTTACAACCCAGTTCTATGAATGTCGTTTTTCCCATAGAGACATCACCCTGGGGTAGGGAAAAGCCTTTACCAGTATTTGGCTGAGGTTCACAACCAGCTAATGAAATGACTATTAGTGCGACTAATAAAATATAAGAATGTTTCATGAGTATTCTCCATTTAGTGTTAATTTAACTTAGTTGACCTCAGCTTAGCATTCAGACATTTTATTTAGATTGATCCAAATCAATATAATATTTATTCTACTTATGCACATCAGACTTGATCTAAGTCAATCAGGGCATTTGACTAATAAATGTTTATCTCTTAACTTAGATATTAAACGCTGATATCTCTTGTTTTAAGGAATTCCAATGTCATTGAAGTTGCGTCGAACAATCGGACTTGCAGGATTAATTTTCTATGGCGTTGGCACCATGGTGGGTGGTGGAATTTACGCCTTGTTAGGCAAAGTAACCGGTGAAGCTGGCATTTTTTCTCCCTGGGCGCTTTTGATTGCCGGAGGCTTAGCAATATTTAGTGCTTTAAGCTTTGCAGAATTGTCATCACGCCTTCCTTTTAGCGGTGGGCCAGCCAAATACGTTACAGAAGCATTTCACCTGAAGAGCCTTGGTACGCTGTTTGGCTGGCTTGTGATTGCTACTGGCGTCGTATCAGCCGCTACCTTAACTGTCGCCATGTCGGGCTTTTTCGTTGATCTGCTCGAACTATCTTCAGAGTGGGGTAAAATGGTTGTGGTTATGCTATTGCTTGGCTTGGCTTGCTGGGGAATCAAACAGTCGGTAATTATTGTTGCAATCGTGACTTCTATTGAAGTGATAGGATTGTTGCTTGTCATCGGGATCAATGCCGATAGCTTATCTAGTGCTAATTTTAATATAAATCAATATATGCCCGGCTTCGATCCTCTTATTTGGTCCGGTATTTTGAGTGGCAGTTTTGTAGCGTTTTATGCTTTCATCGGTTTTGAGGATATGGTGACGTTAGCAGAAGAAGTAAAAGACAGTGAAAGCAACCTCCCAAAAGCGATTATCATCAGTTTAGTGATTACCCTGTTGCTCTATGTTGTCATTGCTTTGGTAGCGGTATCAAGCAGCAACTTATCCTTATTCGTAGAAAGTAATACACCGATGGCGTATTTAGTAAGGGATTCATCTTGGTTAGATCCACAGATTTTAATTTTGATTAGTCTTTTAGCTGGATTTAACGGCGCCTTGGTTCAAGTTATAATGGCTTCAAGAGTTCTTTATGGAATGAGTAAAGATGGCCAGGCGCCGAACTTTTTCTCACGAATTTATTCGAAAACTCAAACTCCAATTGTTGCATCTGTTTTCACTGCTTTTATCGTTTACGCTTTAGCGAGCTTATTTGATTTAATCATACTTGCAAAGCTAACCAGTGGGATCATTTTATTTGTGTTTGCCGGAATGAATTTAAGTCTTATAAAAATAAAACATCAAGGGGTTAAGCATACCGGCTTCAGGGTAAATATTTTGATTCCTGTTATTGGAATGTTTGCGTCATTGGGTTGTTTGTTTTTCGTTGTGATAAATTTATAACATCATCAGATTTTTAATTATTCATCAAACAATCAATCGCTAAGATAAGCAAGTCGCTTAAGCGCTTCAACATGCTCTTTAAATGCCTCACGACCAGCATCAGTTATATGAGCCCAGGTTCGTTGCCTGCCATTAACTTTGCTTTTACTCAAGCCCACATAACCAGCCTTTTCTAATTGCTTAATATGTTTGGACATTACAGAGTCGCTGACATTCAACTCATCACGCAACACCTGAAACTCAGCATCTTGCAAAGGCACTAAAAAAGCACAAATTTGCAAGCGGTTAGGTTCATGAATAACTGCGTCAAATTGTGGTGCGCTCATTTGGATTGTCCCGAAGCCGCTTTGCTCAAATATATACGACGCTCAACGAGGCTCAGTGAGAAGACAACAGTGGCGAAAATTATCCCAGCAAACACTGCTGCTAAAGTTTGACCAACCGAAGGTATTATTAACTGACCGATGATAATCATGCCAAAATATAAAGGTACTAGTAATATCAGCGCAATGACCAATAGCTTCACCGGAAACGTCTTTATAGATACTCCCGATTTTTGACTCTGATAGGATATTACCATTCCAATACCCAAAATAATGAATACTTGAAGTTGTCGCATATCCGCTACAGCAAGCGTCACCAGGCTTCCTGTAAGTAGCGCAATAGCTATTCCAAACCAGCTAGGTGGTGTTGCTCGGCGATATGCTGATTTCTCCATTTTTTGGATTGAATCAAGTGCCTGCTGTGCATCGATAGTTTGGCTTTGGTCTTTATTTTCTGACATTTCAGGTTTCCTTTTGCTACGTTTCTTTCCTAGTTGGAAGAGAATATAGCACTTACTTTCCGTAGAGGCAAGAGATATCTTTCCTTTGAGGAAAGTCATATCTTGCCGTAAAGGAAACAAATAAGTGTTTAAGAGCTTTCCTCTTCAAACATTCCCGAGATAGTAGAGTCGTTAAAGGATATCAGTGTAATTTTTCACTAAAAAGTCAGTATAAATAATATCACCACGATAGCGAGCCAAATGAGTAGTATCTCTAAACATGCTTGGGTTGATAAAGTCTAAATCCTGGTGGTTCCTAATTGTCACTCCAGTGGCTTTTTCAATTTGCTTAATGGCATCGGCTAAGCGTTCTTTTCCGCCGGGAGTGTTGGTAATCCATTTAGTATTTCGAGGTAGCATTATAACTTCAACATTGTCGGAAAATTGTTGGAAGTTTTTGATGATTTGAATAAAGCTATCGACCAGTAATGGCTCAAAGTTTAACTCTTCAATATCTGCACTTCGAATCCTACTTAATCGATCATTTTTCATTTGTGCATCTGTTTGTATCAAGTCGTAATACTCGTCAAATGCCTCCAGGGTTTTCTCAGATCGTTCTTCTGGTATTGTGCCTGCACCTTGCCATTCGTATGACCAACCTGCAGAGACAAAATTAGGATAATCTTCATTAAAATAGTCGTTCAGCTTATTACCAATTTCCCTACGAGCTGCTTGTATTTCATCGCTATCTTTGAATTGTTGCCACTGGTAGGGGGGAAATATTCCACGTCCGTAAAAACTGGTTATAATTTCCGAAGAGATGTTATCTCTAAGATACTTAATATTAAATAATAAAAAACCTCTGGTGATATCTTGCTTTGCTATCTCAAAAATCTCTCGGTCATTGGCTAACATTGAAAGAAACGAATCTACCACAGGTACTGCGCCATTCCACCTGGACTTAGTGGTTTGAAATGGATTAAATTCAATCATAGCTAATTTTAATCTGCGATCTTTTGCTTCAAACTCATCCTTAATTCGACGAGATAGATAATCTTGAAAGTACGGGTTTAGACCACCAAATCCATAGTTAAATGACTTAATGTTTTTTCCCTGTGCGTTGAGATCTTTGTCAAACTTTCTTGGCGAAAAACCAGCACCTGTCATAGAGGAACCATAAAAGATGACCAAGTCATGTGGTTCATCGATAATTTTTTCTAGAGCTTCTCTTGCTAATGAAGTTCGTGAAAAAACGCCTGAACCTTTGGCGTCATTGATTGACAAGAATCCATGCATTACCGCGACAGTCGCACTAGCGCACAATGTAATTGCAAATATTATTTTTGCGTAAACTATTCGGTCGTTCATTTTATTTGTGCTCCTTTTACTAAAACTGGAAGTAGATGAATTCATTGCTAGGTTCTCCTACCAATATACATAACGATTGGCCTAGTAGAATTAGAAACCAAAACAACCATGGTTTTTGCTCTAGTTTATTAGCACCTTTAATGACATAAAAATCCATGACGTGTACTAAAAGAACCCAAACAGTTGTCATCATGAATATAGTCATGGCGTGTGTGCCCATTGCAACTTCAGATCCAAAGCTGTGCATGGTCGTTAACAAACCGATAGCACTGGTTATATCGGTTGCTCTAAAGAACACCCAACCAATTAATATTAGATAGAAAGTAATGGCCCACTTTACAAAGGTGACTAACTTATTATTAGTTTGATTAAATGCAGCGAAAACTTTTAATCCTGCAAGATAGTGGGTTAACGTTATAATTAAACCGTGGAACGCTCCCCAGACTACAAATGTCCAGGCGGCTCCATGCCACAGGCCACCTAAAAGCATGGTGATAAACACATTTCTCGTTCTATTATTATTTCGATTACCACCGAGGGAAATATATAAATAGTCTTTCAACCAACTAGACAGGGATATATGCCAGCGTCTCCAAAAGTCGACTGGCGAGACTGCAAAGTAAGGTACTCTGAAATTCAGTGGTATTCTAAAACCTAGTAGTAAAGCGATGCCTATGGCCATGTCTGTGTAACCTGAAAAGTCACCATAAATTTGCCCTGCGAAGGCAAGTACACCTGTCCAAACTTCTAAAGTACTTAAATTTTCGTGGGCTTCAAAGGCTTTTTGAGCGGGAATTGCGAGTAAATCGGCACCAGTTTTCTTTAACAATCCAACGGTGATTAGCAAAAAGCCATGTTTGACAGCGTCCCATTTAGGCGGAGAAATAGCATGCATTTGAGGTAGAATGTCTTTTGCCCTTAAAATGGGTCCTGCCACTAATTGCGGGAAAAAGGAAAGTGCTGCAACAAATTCTAATAGACCTTTTCTGGGTTTCATATCGCCACGGTAAACGTCGATGGTGTAGCTGAGACTTTGAAAAGTATAAAATGAAATTCCGACAGGAAGTACCCAACCTAAAGTGTCAAATGAAGCCTGATAACCAAAAACCGACAACATGTCTGCCACGGAGATTAGAACGAAATCTGCATATTTAAATAAGCCCAGTATTCCTAAATTGATGAACAAAGATAGTGTTATCCATCTCTTCCTATGTTGTTGATTCGCACTATTACCTATCGCCTGTGCTATAAAATAATCTGCAACGGCACTGCCTACAAGTAATGGAATAAATGCATAATTCCAGGCACCATAAA
>JBLHLI010000182.1:0-5611 GCA_047618765.1 Enterobacterales bacterium
GGTTTTATGCTTGCAACACTAGACAGTGGCATAACTGCTTTTGTTTGGGGATGAATAATAGGAAAAGTGTCGAAATCTTGAAAATCATTTCTTGATTCTTCAGATAATTTTACCGTTACCTCAAATGTTTCAAGATTAACATTGGTTTCTAATATTTTGATACCCTGAAATGCCGCCCGCATCTGTCCTGCAATGGTTTGAGCGTCAAGTCCTAAATTGAGTGCTCCATCTTTTAACTTAACAGAAAATTCTAATTTTCCAGGCCTTAGATCATCATAAACATTCTCGACACCTTGGTAGCCTGCCAACCAATGTTGCAAGTCGTAAGAAGCTTCTGAAAGTTTAAGTAGATCTTTGCCCAGTAAACGAATTTGAATGGCCTGTCCACTTGGTCCAATTTGTGGTTCTTTGAATGAAATTGATTTAGCCTGGGGTATTACGCCAACATTTTCGCGCCATAGAGCAACAAATCTTTGCAGTTTAGTATTGCGCTGTTCAGCGGTTAATAAGTCGATAGAAATGGTTGCTAGATGAGGGCCAAATTCGTGGGCGTCGAGATTTTCATTAAAGCTAATGGTGATTGCCTTAACTAATTTTTGTGATTCATCTTGTTGAAGTTCCTGTTTCGTCGCTTCCAGTGCAGTTAATAGCTTTTCAACGACATATTCAGTTTGCTTTAAGGGTGTACCAGAGGGCATTAAAATTCTGGCTTGGATCATATCTCCTTCTATACTTGGAAATGCTGAGAATTTTAAAACTCCTGAACCGAGCATGCTCAAGGAAAAGAAAAATAAAGCTATTACTCCACCAATAAAGGCATAGCGAATGGAGATTAATTTTTCGACTAGTTCTAAAACTTTCACTCTATAGAGTTCAAATTTAAATTCAAAACGAATTCTAAATTGTGAAGGCTTTTGTTTACCAGCATGACTTAATGAATGATTAAGGTGATGAGGCAATATTAAAAAAGCTTCTATTAATGATACGGAAATCACCGTTATTAACACGATGGGAATAACCTTTAAAATTTGACCTAAGTTACCTTCGATAAAGATCAGTCCAACGAAAATGCATAGGGTTGTTAAAAATGATGATAACACTCCTCTGGCTACTATTTGTGTACCAACTATAGAAGCTTTTAGTGGTGATAAGCCTTTCTTTATTTGGCTTCCAATCGACTCAGCAATCACAATGGCATCATCCATTAAAATTCCGAGTGATAACAACAGAGCGACCATGGAAATCATGTTAATAGAAATTCCCGCTTGACCGAGAAAAAACATACTTGCTAAAAATGATACGGGAAGCCCCATTACAACCCAAAAAGCGAATCGAAATGCAAAGAATAACCACATTACTGCAAAAACAAGGAGTAGTCCCTGCCATGCATTAGTCAGCAACATATTTATTCTATCTTTCACAATGCTTGTCGCATCTTGGGTAAGAACTAAATTGATGCCTTCAGGCAGCTTGGCTTGTTCGATTGCAATAAGATTTTCAACCGCTTGAAGCACTTTGAGACTATCATCGGTGGTGTTTTTATTGATTTGTAAAAGGGCAGCTGGGTTTCCATTAAAAGTTACCTTGTCCTCAGCAAATTCAAAGGTATCTCTAATGGTTGCAATATCTCCTAGTCTGACTTCATTGCCATTTTTTCCTGTCATGACTACGATTTTTGTGAGGTCTGTTGCCGAGCGGCGTTCATCGGTGAATCGTAATTGTGTCTCTCTAAAGTTGGTCTCTATTGAGCCAACGGGTAAGTCAATATTTTGTTTTCCTATCTGAGCAGCTAATTCCTGAAGGCTGATCCCATAGCGTCGTAAGTTATGATTAGGCACCTCAATAAGAAACTGTCGTTCTGAGAATCCTTTGATTTCAACTAAAGGTATATTTGGATCATGAAGAAAAACTTGTTTGAGATCTAAGGCCAGATCTTTAAGTTCAGAACGTGGTAGATCCGCTGTTAATGCAACAGAAACAACATTCTGTGTTCTTCCCATTTCAGAAACAATGGCTAATTCTGCTTCTTTGGGAAAATCATTAATACTGTCAACTGCACTGTTGACGTCATCCATAAATTTACTAAAGTCACCTTGTTCATACATTTTAATAGTCATTAGACCAAGGTTTTGTTGTGCCTGACAAATTTTCTCTTCCACAAAACTTATACCATCGAGTGCATCTTCTAGTACTAAGCAGATACCCTGTTCAACATCTGTTGGAGCCGCGCCCGGGTAAGGCACTCTAATTTCAGCAGAATAGGTTTTTACTTCAGGAAAAGTTTCACGTCTTATTTCCGGAAGTGTGATGAGACCAATAACCATAAGCAAGAGCATTAATAGATTGCTTGCAGTTGGATGTGCAGCAAAGAAGCGAATCATTTATTAGCTCCTAACCACTCAATCATTTTGGCAGTGGTAATATCATCGATAATTGGCGTGAGGCTCATTCCATCAACTGCAGGAAAGATATCAGAAGTGATAATTCTATCCCCTGTTTGCAGTTGAGCGCCTATTAATACCAAGCTGCCTTGATATTTAATATCATCTAAATCTAAGCGTCGCAGTTTATTTTCTTTGGTGATGGTATAGACCTGATTCTGATGTAATGCATAACGAGGGAATGCAACCACATCAATAGCAGTACCTCGCAGCAGCACTTTCATATACATGCCCTCGAGAAGTGGAGGGCTACTACCAGGATTTATATGCTTATAGCTATCTTGCACACTAACAATAACACCTACTGTGCGACTTTGAGGATCAAGATTATCACTAAAGCGTTCAACTTTAGCGGTCCAACTCTTAAAGCCACTTCCGGCTATTTCAACCGTTGCAGTGAGTCCAAAAGATTGCAAAATTTCAGTCATTGAAGGCATCGAACCAGAAGAATTTTCAGTGAAAGCTTTATTGTTTAAGCTCTTTGCAAATAGACGAAACTGGTCTACTGGAAATTGAGCATTGATAATCACTTTCTCTAGACCAAAGGCATTAAATAAGGGCGTTCCTGTGGCAACAAATTGATCTAACTCTGTAAAAACATCATTGATGCGGCCATCGAATGGCAGTGTTACTGTTGTTCTCTCTAAATCTCTAATACTCTTTTGTAGTTTTGCCTTTGATATATCAATTTGTGCTTTGAGCACATTGAGTTGAGAGGGAAGAGTGGTTTGTTTATTCTTCAGCTGTTGCATCTCTTGCTTTTGTTGCAGTAAATTTTGCTTCTCTTTTTCAAGTGATGATTGTGAAACTGACCCGGCTTTTCTGAGCTTTTTTAATCGTGCATATTCTTTTTCTCGGACTTTTAGTTTTTCAGCTGCTATAGATAAATCCAGCTTGTTATTCTCAATATTTATTTCCATTTCTTTTAATTTTGCTTTTGTAGCAATTAAATCGGCTTCAGCCTGTTTCAGTTGTAATTGATAATCTTTGTCATCAATTTGCAATAGAATTGTGTCTTTGTTGAATATTTCGCCTTTTTTTAATTGAGGGTTTATATAGGTTATTCTGCCAGTGACCTCTGCTTTAGCTTGTAGTCCAAGATCAGGCTTTACATTACCATAACCAATAATTTCTGGTTTTAGTTGCGTCGATTGCAGCTCAATATAACTAACAGCTGTACTTGGCCGGTCAGCAATATTATGTTCTAAGCTAGGTTGTAACTTTATGATTAGCATCATAATAATAAAGCCTATCCCGGCAAAAATAGGTAGGGCTATTTTAGTTTTCAGAAGGTCGTTAAATTTTAACATTAGCTTATCTCCTTGGAGCAGCCATACATAAATAATGAATGGATGTGCTCAATCCATAATGGACTCTGTATATCTTTGTCATTGATGCCCCACGCCTGTTTTCGTACGGGTTCATGTATGAAAGGTGTGATGATCATCATCATTAATGAAAAGGCAGCAAATTTTGCCCTTTTTTTATCTGTGATCGCAGTATTTTTTAAAAGCAGTTCGGGTAATAACACAGCCATTTTTTTAGGTAGGCGCTCGATAAATATATTTTTAAATTCATTATCATTAAGCAGTATTTCGTCGTGGATAAGTCTGGCGAAACCTTTGTTGTGAGAGAGTGTTTTTGTCATCATTTCAATGAAAGAATGAACAGGATACTCTGAACTTGATATTTTTTGAAAGTTGCTAAAAAGTTGATTTGCCATGCTGTCGACTAGAGCAATAAATAACCCTTCTTTGTTTTTAAAATAGTAGCTAATCATCGCGGAATTAACGTCTGCCTGCTCGGCTAATTCTCGAATGGTTATACTTCGATAAGATTTTATCTCAAGTAAATCTTTTGCTGCTGCAATAAGTTTAGCTTTTTGTTGAGTCTTCTTTTCTTGGTCGATAGGGCGACCACGATTTAGTTGCTGAGACATGGAATCTTATTATTTAGTTAATCAATTGATTAATTAAATAGTAAAATGCTTCAAAGATCAAGGGTTTTACGAGAATGCATATTATTTGAGGTGCTAAATATGTCAATTTCTAGGATAATAACTCCATTCAATCTATCACTAGAATGGCTCTCATGAAAAACCAACTTGTTAAAACTAATACATTGGGTCAACTTTTAATAACCCTTATATCCATTATATTCATTAGCACGACCTCTCTTTACGCCGATTCGCACTTAACCGTTAATCTCGATAATATCTCGATGAAAAACGCTGCCCAGCCCTTTAAACATATCATCACGGGTGGTCAACCTTCGTTAGATGATTTGAAGTCACTTAAAGCTAAAGGTGTTACCAACATCATTAATTTAAGAGGTAAGACAGAATCGGTTAATTTTGATGAGCCCGCTGAAGCTAAAAAAATGGGCTTCAATTATATTTCTCTTGAAATCCCTAATGCATCAGCTTTGTCGATTGATAATGCAAAACAACTTGATAAGCTTTTAAAAGGCATGGAAGGAACAACCCTAGTACATTGTGGAAGTAGTAATCGAGTAGGTGCATTATTTGCTATTAAAGCAGCAGCTGTTGACGGAAAAAGCCATGATCAAGCAATAATAGAAGGGCTAAGCGCTGGATTAAAAAGTTTACGTTCAAAGACTGAAGAGGTACTTGAAACTATTAAGTAAATAATAGTTTTTATCAATTCTGATGACTAATAAATGTTCTTGAATATGTTATATTAGTTCACATTATCCATTGTTATTTGATGTAATAATTACAACTGCTACTTTTCATTTAATCGGAGCCTGATTTATGTTATCTGGTCATATAAGAATATTGTTACTAATCTCTCTTGTAACATTTAGTTTATCTATTGTTGCCATACCGCTAAATAAGAAAACCGTTCTTGATACGTCCGGTTCTGTTAATGAGAAATTTCATTTCGAGCAGAAATTAACGGGTAAGCATAACTATATCGTTCGCCTACAGGACCAACCGGTAGTAACATACCGTGGTGATATAGTTGGATTCCAAGCAACGGCTCCAAGTTATGCCAATGACTTTAGTAATCGACTGACGTCCATGAAAGGCAAATCATCTAATTTAAAACGTAGCTCACTAAAATTAGATATGAATAGTGACTCTGTTCAGAAATATCAAAAATACCTAGTGAATAAGCAAAATGGCTTCCTAGTTAATAGCAAAGCTA
>JBLHLI010000183.1:0-5609 GCA_047618765.1 Enterobacterales bacterium
AGTTCACGTAAACTGATGCCGCAATCAACAAGCAGAGAGCTATCAGCTTGAGGGATAATTTCAGGGTGTGAAGAAGCCAAGTCAGTAGTGAATTCGCCAACGATTTCTTCGAGAATATCCTCAAGAGTAACAAGACCTTGAATGTCTCCATATTCATCCACAACAGCACCGATACGTTGCTTTTTGCGTTGAAAATTTAACAACTGGGTATGAAGAGGAGTACCTTCAGGAACAAAATAGACCCTAGAAATAGCTTCAGTTAATAAATCTCGAGTCATACTTTGATTAGCGAGCAAATTGATTAGATCCCTAGCGTGAAGCATTCCTACAGGGTTATCAATTTCACCTTTAAAGACTAAGAGTCTAGTGTGCTGACATTCTTGAATTTGTTTAACGACGGCATCCCAATCATCTTCAATATCTATCCCAACTATTTCTCGTCTTGGGACCATAATATCTTCAACCGTAGCACTTTCTAAATCGAGAATGTTAAGTAGCATTTTTTGGTGTCGAGGAGGGATCAGTGGGCTTGCTTCATTGACCACCGAGCGTAATTCATCAGGATTTAATTTATCTTCCTCATGCTTGTCGACTTTAACACCAAAGACTTTTAATAAACCATTAGCGATGCTGTTGATTATCCAAACCAGAGGGTAAAACAAAGTTAACAATGGTTTGAGTATCAGAGTAGAAGGGTAAGCAATCTTCTCAGGATACATAGTTGCGAGTGTTTTAGGAGTAAGCTCTGCAAAGATTAACACCACAACTGTTAATATAATAGGAGCCGCTATCAAGCCCGTACTTCCCCATAACCGCTCAGCAGCAACGGCGAAGATGGTTGCAGCTAAAATATTAACAAAATTATTACCTAATAAAATGAGTCCCAATAGCCTGTCAGGACGCTCTAAAAGTTGTTGCACTCTTTTGGCAGAGGAACTGTGTTTGGTTTTACCGTTAGCGATAGATTTTAAGCGATAACGATTAACTCTCATCAAGCCTGTTTCACTGCTTGAAAAAAAAGCTGATAGAAGGATTAAGATGAATAGCCAAAACAATAATATTTCGAGAGAAATTTGATCCACTAACTTAAGTTTCCTGATTTCTGTTCAAGAGTTATCTACCTAGTATTAATTCTAGCACTGCTTTAGTGCCAAAATATGCTAGGAAAATAAATATAAAGCCTGCGATTGCCCAACGAGATGCCATTTTTCCACGCCAGCCATTTTTGTGTCGTCCTATCAATAAGATGGCAAATGTTATCCAAGATGCTATTGACAAAATAGGTTTATGCAAAGAGATCTCAGCACCTGTCTGAGGCATAAAAAAGATCGCTGTTAAAATTAAAAAGGATAACAGAGTAAAACCTATCCAAATCAATATAAATAGGAAGTTTTCCATGTCTTGTAAAGCAGGCATTCCTTGGATAGATTGAGACGAATTTTGTTTAAGCCGATTATCGAGAACGTTGACAAATAATGATTGAATTGCAACAAGACTAATGACACTAATCGTGGCAATAGATATTAATGTATGAATCAGAAAAGCTGGAGCAGAGACATCAATCAAAGATTCTTTTGTTAAATAATGGGAAGCAAGTAATGTTAATCCTGATAATGGTAATAAGGCTGTAACTAATATGCCTAATTTCCTAGTAATGCTTGAGGCGATTACCAAACTAGAAATTATCCAAAATATCATCGATACAATATTAAAAATACTTAGGTTTTGTCCATGCTCAGTATCAATTGACAGATGCAGTAACCAGCCGTGACAAAGCAATGGTAGGGTAGTTATTAATGCTAGCTTTAAGGCATGACTATCATCATGATTTTTAAGTAATAAAAACTGATATCCGGCAATAGCGAAATAGAGCAATATCGTTATTATTGTAAAAATTGTATTATCCATTAACTCAGTACGTTGATTTGTATTTTTCCATGGTAGCATGGAGTAACCATTCGGAAAAAGTACCAAAGGATAAATTGTGCAGAAAAAATGGATGATCTACGGGTCAACAGGCTATACAGGTAAATTAATTGTGGCAGAAGCCCTTAAAAGAGGCCTAAGTCCTGTACTTGCTGGAAGAAATGAAGCGAAACTTGCTACCTTAGCCGAAGGCACGGAACTCGAATATCGAACTTTTGATTTATCTAAACGTGTTGAAATAGCTGAACAACTAAAAGACATTGATGTGCTGCTTCATTGTGCAGGTCCTTTTTCAGCTACCGCTAAGCCTATGATGGCGGCTTGTTTACATAGCCAAACTCATTATTTAGATATCACCGGTGAAATAGAAGTCTTTCGACATGGTAAGCAACTTGATAAAAGTGCTAAGGCTGCGGGTATCATTATTTGTCCAGGAGTTGGATTTGATGTGATCCCAACTGACTGTCTTGCAGCAACGTTAAAAGCTGAAATGCCTGATGCACAAAGTCTTTGGTTAGGCTTCTCGAGTAGTTCGAGTTTTAGTCCCGGTACCGCCAAGACATCAGTTGAAGTATTAGCAACTGGTGGGAAAATTCGTCGTAAAGGAACTATCATCAGCGTTCCCCTTGCATATAAGGTTCGTCAGATTGATTTTGGTGATGGGGTTAGAAATGCAACGACCATTCCTTGGGGAGATGTGGCTACCGCCTTTTACAGTACCGCTATACCCAATATTGAAGTTTATATTCCTATGTCACCGGCTAAGGTTAAACAATTAAGAAGAATCGATAGGCTGCGTAGTGTTTTTGTATGGAAGTGGGTTCAGCGCTTTTTAAAGAAAAAAGTCGAAGCCAAGGTGCAAGGGCCTAATGAATCTAAAAGACAACAATCATCTACTTATGTATGGGGTGAAGTGCTTAATAGTCAAGGAGACGTAAAAACTGCGCGATTAGTAACCGCTAATGGATATGATGTAACCGTTACAGGTTCTCTCGGAATAGTAGATTATCTGCTTAATAAAGAGCATTCCTGCTCTGGTTTTCAAACTGCTTCGAGCTTAATGGGAGCTACTTATGTCTGTACACTACCAGGAAGTAGTGAAATTACACTCAGTTAGCTCGATCCTAGGCTAACTATCCAGTACAATAGCCGACCTTCGAAATTAGAAATACATTTTCCGAATAGCAATGTTTATGAGATAAAGGGTAAAAAATGTTTAACAGCCTTTCAGAACGATTAAATAGTACCTTACGTGCAATCAGTGGTAAGGGAAAAATTACTGAAGACAATATCAAAGATACACTTCGTGAAGTGCGCATGGCTTTACTTGAAGCTGATGTAGCGTTACCTGTTGTTAAAGATTTTGTTGAACAGGTTAAGCAAGCAGCAATTGGACAACAAGTCAGCAATAGCTTAAATCCAGGTCAAGCGTTTATTAGCATCGTCAATGCCCAACTTGTTAAAGCGATGGGTGACGCAAATGATGCTCTAGATCTTTCAACAACGCCTCCAGCGGTTATTTTAATGGCCGGTCTTCAAGGTGCAGGTAAAACAACCTCAGTTGCAAAACTTGCTCGCTATCTTGCAGAGCGTGAAAAGAAAAAAGTTGTTGTTGCTAGTGTCGATATTTATCGTCCTGCAGCAATTAAACAGCTTGAAACCCTAGCAACTGAAGTTAAGGCTACATTTTTTCCTAGTGAAAGCAGTGAAGATCCTGTAACTATTGCGAAAAATGCTATTGATTATGCCCGTAAACAATTTGCAGATGTGGTAATCATCGATACCGCAGGTCGTCTTGCTATTGATCAAGGCATGATGGATGAGTTATCTCAAGTTCATGCAGCGATTAATCCGATAGAAACGCTCTTTGTTGTTGACGCCATGACAGGGCAAGATGCTGCGAACACAGCTAAAGCCTTCCATGAGCAGTTACCTTTAACAGGTATTATTCTCACTAAGGCTGATGGCGATGCTCGTGGTGGTGCTGCACTTTCTATACGGCACATTACAGGTAAACCGATTAAATTTATCGGCATGGGCGAAAAAACCGATGCTCTAGAACCATTTCATCCAGATCGTATTGCTTCACAAATTCTAGGAATGGGCGATGTCCTTTCTCTTATTGAAGACGTTGAACGTAAAGTAGATAAAAATAAAGCTGAAAAACTAGCCAAGAAATTGAGCAAAGGTGCGGGCTTTGATTTAGAAGACTTCAGAGAACAACTGGGACAAATGCGTAACATGGGCGGTTTAAGTAGCCTTATGGGTAAGATGCCTGGTATGGGCGCAGTATCGGAAGCTGCTAAAAGTAAGGTAAATGATAAAACCACAATAACCATGGAAGTTATAATCGGTTCAATGACTTTGCAAGAAAGACATTTTCCTAAACTGATCAAAGGTTCAAGAAAAAAGCGAATCGCATCAGGTTCAGGCACCAGTGTTCAGGAAGTGAATAAGCTACTAAAACAGTTCATGCAGATGCAAAAGATGATGCGTAAAATGTCGGGTAAAGGCGGCATGAAAAAGATGATGCGACAGATGCAAGGAATGATGCCTCCAGGTGGTGGCGGAATGCCACCTTTAAGATAGGATAAATAAATAGAAAATAGCAGTAATAACGCTTCCAAATTGGAGCAAATAGCGGTAGAATCCGCGGTCTTTAGGTACCTAG
Source organism: Enterobacterales bacterium (assembly GCA_047618765.1). Taxonomy (GTDB): domain Bacteria; phylum Pseudomonadota; class Gammaproteobacteria; order Enterobacterales. Next base: position 4,598 of record JBLHLI010000183.1, read on the forward strand.
CTATAAACAGCAGGGGTACGAAAGCAGTTAACTTATTGAATTTTAAGAGGATTTAAAGCGCATGGTAACCATTCGTTTAGCACGAGGCGGCTCTAAAAAACGCCCATTTTATCATATTCATGTTGCAGATAGCCGTAGTCCACGTGACGGACGTTATCTTGAACGCATTGGTTTTTTTAATCCTATTGCTAACGCTCAGGAAGAAAAACTAAGAGTAGACCTTGAAAGACTAGACCATTGGCTTGGTTTAGGTGCTCAAACTTCAGAACGCGTAGGCAAGCTTGTTGCAGATTTTCGTACACAAGCCGCTTAAGTATCTAAGTTAAAGTTGTAACAGTGAAAGGTAATGACACAAGAGTTCCCCTAGGGAAACTTGGAGCAGCATTCGGTGTAAAAGGGTGGATCAAAGTGACCTCCCATACTTCACCGAAAGAAAATATTTTAAACTACCCTAAGTGGCAGTTAAAAATAGGCAATGATTGGCAAGTTATCGAAGTTGAACAAAGTCGGCCTCATGGCAAGACTTTAGTCGCTAAACTTGCTGGTTGTGAAGACTGCGATCAAGCGCAAAAGCTTGTAGGAAGTCAGATTGCTATTTTCAGAAGCCAATTACCTGAAACTAACGATGATGAGTATTACTGGTCAGATCTACTGGGAATGCAGGTTGTAACAAAAGAAGACATTATTTTAGGCACAGTGAAAGAATTTATTGAAACTGGGTCAAATGATGTTTTAGTTGTAACCAAAAAAGACTCTGGTAAATCTATTGAATGTCTTATTCCTTGGTTACAAGATGATGTAATCATCAATGTTAATCAGGAAGACAGAATTATTTCAGTAGACTGGGATCCTGACTTTTAGGGTAAACAGATTTTAAGAATTTAAACAAGGACGGAAATATGTGGCTAGGTATTATCACTTTGTTTCCTGAAATGTTTACTGCCTTAACAGATTATGGTGTAACAGGGCGTGCTTTTAGAGACGATAAAGCCCAGTTAAACCTTTGGAATCC
>JBLHLI010000184.1:0-5605 GCA_047618765.1 Enterobacterales bacterium
GTAGCGCTTTATCTAGTAGGCGTCTTCCTAGTTTTATGGCTTCATCAATGCGTAGATTTTTCAGGTAATGGCGTATATTAGCCCGAGCTTTGCCGGTTATCACAAAACTTAACCAAGCAGGATTGGGTCTAGCTCCAGGCGCTGTAATAATTTCAACGGTCTGGCCATTGACAAGAGGTGTGCTCAATGGAGATAGATGTCGATCAATTTTTGTCGCAATACAGCTATTGCCTACATCAGTATGAATAAAATAAGCAAAATCTACAGCTGTGGCTCCGGTCGGTAGCGAGATGATCTCACCGTCGGGTGAAAAAACGTAGACCTCATCAGGAAAGAGGTCAATTTTGACATTTTCCACAAAATCGATGGAGTCAGCTGCATTCTCTTGAAATTCAATAAGACTGCGCATCCATTCACGAGCCTTGATTTCTGCAGGATTTGATTCGCCACTTGATTTATAAAGCCAATGGGCAGCAACACCAATTTCAGCCATCTTCTGCATATCTTCAGTTCTAATTTGTACTTCGACATGCAGGCCATGTGGGCCTTTAAGCGTGGTATGAAGTGATTGATACCCGTTAGCTTTAGGAATTGCAATGTAATCTTTGAATCGGCCATGAACTGGTTTATAGAGCATATGCATTTGACCGAGGATCCGATAACAGGTGTCAATTTTATCGGTTACTATCCTGAACGCATAAACATCCATTACTTCAAAAAATGTCATCTTTTTATCGCGCATCTTCCGGTAAATGCTAAATAGATTTTTTTCTCTTCCAATGACGTCTGAACCGAGCTTAGTCTTCTTCAGTTTCTTTTCAATGGCGCCTTGAATGGTACTGATGATTTCCTTGCGATTACCCCGGGCTTTTTTTACAGAGGCTTGGAGAATTTTATGACGCATCGGATAAAGAGCAGCAAAACCTAAGACTTGCATTTCTTCTCTAATAGAATAGATACCAAGGCGGTTAGCAATCGGAGAATATATCTCTAGAGTTTCATTGGCAATCCGTCTGCGTTTTTCATTATTCAAGGAGCCTAATGTACGCATATTATGTAGACGATCGGCGAGCTTTATCATAATGACCCGAATGTCTTTAACCATTGCCATCATCATTTTTCGAAAGTTTTCTGCTTGAGCTTCAGCTCGAGTCGAGAATTTAATTTTCGTTAATTTACTCACGCCTTCAACTAACTCAGCAACAGAGGTGCCAAACTTCTCGGCTAACTCTTCCTGGGTCACTTCAGTGTCTTCAATCACATCATGCATAAGAGCAGCCATGATGGTTTGATGATCTAAATGAATTTCGCTGAGGATGCGGGCTACTGCAACAGGGTGGGTAATGTAAGGATCACCACTAGAACGCTTTTGCCCTTCATGGGCATCGCGCGCAAAGATATAAGCTTGTTTAACTAATTCAAGCTGGCCTTTATCAAGGTAAGTCTCAAGTTGTGCATTTAAACCCGTTAGTAGATACAAAAGATATTCCCATACTTGTAATCAAACCAATTTTAATTAAATTGATTTGTAATATTAGAGTTTGGAAGATTTAGAGGGAATTTGCAAAGCCCGGATGAAAAAAAACCGGACTTTTAACGAATTAAATAGGGATATTAAAGATCTCTTTCAATTAATCGAGCTGTTTCGGCTTCGATTGCTTCCATTTCAATTCTTTCTTTTTCTTCGCGAGCTTCAGTTACCATGATTTCTTCACTGATTAAACCAGCTTCGATTTCACGTAGGGCTACAACAGTAGGCTTATCATTATCCCACTCAACTTTAGGATCTTTGCCATTAGCTAATTCTCTAGCACGTTTGGTTGCAAGTAGTATTAGATCAAACCGATTGCCGACGATTTCTACAGCATCTTGGATAGTTACACGGGCCATTTTATCCCTCGAATTTTAAATTAGAATTTAGGCCATAGGCCAAAAAGAATCGCGAATTGTACAGCAGATAACCAGTAAATGGGAAGGAACTAATGAAAATACTTACAATAAATCCGATATTAACTGCTGATTTGCATTAGTTTGCTTAGTTTGAACCAGCCGGTGAGCTTTTATTATAGATTCAAGATCATTTAAAGCAATGTCAAAATCATCATTAATAATTAAGAAATCATATTCGTTATAATGAGAAATCTCTTCAATTGCAGACGACATTCTTTTTTCAATTATCTCAGGATTGTCCTGCCCACGACCAGTAAGTCGACGAGCAAGTTCATCACGAGAGGGAGGAAGAATAAAAATGCTTATCGCATCGGGTAGTTGCTCTCTAATTTGCTGAGCACCTTGCCAATCGATCTCTAGCACTAGGTCATTACCTAGATTGAGAGCTTTATTAAGGCGGTTTTCTGAAGTGCCATAAAAGTTACCAAAAACTTCAGCATGCTCAAGAAAGTCGCCCTGCTGAATCAGTTCGTGAAAATCTTCAATGGATACAAAATGATAATCGACGCCATTTACCTCACCTTTACGTATTAAGCGAGTTGTTGTAGAAATAGAAGTAGAAATTCCATCATCTTTAGTCGTTAAAGCTTTTAATAAACTAGTTTTACCAGCACCTGATGGTGCAGATACTATGTATAAATTTCCTTTAATGGTCATATTTAATCGTCAATTTTGGTGGTTGTGGAATTATTTTAGTGATTGTATTTATCATAGCTGTTTTCAACAAACGAAACCAAATGTTTTTAAGTGCATTTTACTTTTTATACAATTAGCGAACGGCTTTATAGATTTTCCATATTTCATCAATCCAAGCTAAATGTTCAGGTTTCATCAAGCATGAGCGTAAACAACTAACGGTTTCTTGATCAAATTTGACATCAGGCCAGTAAGGCTCAACTAACTTCCTTGGAACTTTCATCACTGCCAAATGTAAATTTTGTTCAGCAGCATCATCGAACATTTTTTGAGAAAGCCGAGATATTTCTGAGCAGGTTTGAGCCTTAGGTGCCCAAATTACGATATCTAATTGGGGGGCGTATAATGTTAACTCCAAAGGATCGTCTTGTAATAATTTATAGAGTTTTAATGCTGCAGCGCGAGATTTTTCTATATCTTTTGCAAAAGTGCCATGCTTTTCCATGGGTAATAATTTTTGAGTTGCCCATAAAGCGACTGCTCCTGCACCGGCGCGAGAACATTCGAGACTAATCTCGCCTAGATGCAAGTCATCGGAACAAAAATAGGTGTAAGGGGAGTCATGTTTATAAATGGCCCCTACTGAGGCATCTTTAAATAAAATGCAGCCGCAGCCATAGGGTTGCAATCCACACTTATGAGGGTCAATGACAATAGAATCAGCCTGATCTATCATAGAATAAGCTGCTGCTCCATCGTCATCAAGGTTTGAAGCTAATGTAAAATATCCACCATAGGCTGAATCTATATGAATTCGAAAATGGTAGTGTTTTTGTAGCTCTAAAATACCAGGAAGCGGATCGATAGAGCCGGTTCCTGTTGTACCAAGAGTGACCACAACTGTTCCTACATCCTGAGTCTTAAGTTTGAGTTCAAGATCTCCGAGATCCATTCTCGCACGGTCGTCTACAGCGATTGACTGATACGGTATTTTAAGCACTTCTGTAATTCTAGAGTGGGTGTAATGGGCTTGTTCAGAGCCAACTATCATCTTGCCTGGATGTAATTTATCGGCGATCCAAAGTGCTTCTAAATTAGCCATTGTACCGCCACTGGTAAGGTGGCCTAAGTGTTGTTGTTTCCAGCCAAACATTTGTGCAATTTCAGCGACAGCTTCTTTTTCCATTGCAGAACTTGCACGGCCGCCATCGAGGGCATGATTATTAGGATTTACCCACATTGATAACATATAGGCAAGTCTTGCCATTGGATGGGGCGGTTTTATCATTTGACCAGCATACAGAGGATGGGCATAAGGATAATTATCCTGCATCCTAGTTGCCACTTCGTCTAAAATACTTGCCATTGGCCCAAGATCAACAGAGTTTGAAAATGCTGGAAGATCGCTAAATCCGCCCTCAAGAGTTTCTAGGCCTTTTTTAAGTAGTTGTAAACTTTCAGTTTCTAAGGTCATTAATCATCCTTCATAGGGTTTTTCTAACATTAAATTATCAAAAAATCGATTCTAATATACTACTCCTACTGGTAATAGTAATAGAAAAACAGCTGGTTTCTATGCAGTTGGATTGTTAAGTTGTTGTAGCTTGGACTCCAATGCTTCAATCTCTTCTAGCAGATCCAAGACTAGGGCAACGCCTGCCTGATTAACACCAAGATCCCGCTGAAGTTTCCTGGCTGTGTGGGCTCGCTTCATGCACTTAGCTGAAAATATCCATTGGGTTTGTTGCTCTATTGATATTTGTTGGTAATTAACAGGATCTAAGGCACCGACTTCAACCAGGGCAATAACCCATTCGGTGGAAATAGAACAGACGGAGCACAATTCATCAAAAGAAAATTCTGCCTCTTCATCGAGTAGCACGCCGTGCAAAATAACTTCGGTCATCGGTTTATACTCCTAGGGAACTTCTCGGATTAAAGGCTAATTTTTCTTCCATTTTTTTGTAGATAGCTACAGCCTCATCAGTATCTGCTGGTGGAAGAATAATTTGAGTTACAACATAGAGATCACCGGGCGATTTAGCGGGAATACCACGAGCCTTCAATCGAAGTTTCTGACCACTTTTTGTCTCTGGCGCAATCTTTAAATCAACGGAGCCTCCAGGTGTAGGTACTTTAACGGTAGCGCCCAGCGCTGCTTCCCAGGGAGTCACAGGTAAATCGAGATAAACATCATGTTGCACCACCCGATAAATGGCGTGGGAGTTAAATGCTAATTCGAGATAGAGGTCACCTGCTGGTGCGTCACCAGGACTCGGAGCTCCTTGACCGGTCAGACGAATCCGCTGTCCCTGTTTGACGCCCTTGGGAATTTTGACTTTCAAAGTACGTTGCTTATTCACAATGCGCCCTTGTTGGTCCAGCTCTGGAGACTGCAGAATAATACTGCGCGTTGCGCCATTATAAGCGTCTTCCAGATCAATCAATACCTTGGCGTGACGATCTTCGCCAGGGGTGTTAGCCGTTCTATATTGGCCGCTTGGTTGCCCCGCGCCGAACTCATGACCAAACAATGACTCAAAGAAATCACTGTAATCCGCTTGACTCGAGCCAGTAGCGCGGCCACCTTTAAATTCAAACCCGGCGTCCCAATCTGGTGGCGGATTAAAATCCTGTCCTGACTGCCAGTCGTTACCAAGCTGATCATAGGCGGCGCGTTTATCGGAATCTTTTAGAACCGCGTAAGCTTCACCGACTTCTTTGAAACGGATTTCAGCGTCGGCTTCTTTACTCACGTCTGGGTGATATTTTCGAGCCAGTTTTTTATAAGAACGTTTAATTTCATCTGAAGTGGAATCACGAGCGACGCCCATTATCTTGTAATAATCTTTATAATCCACAGATAGCTCCTACTTTATTCTATATTCTGAACTTGCTCACGCATTTGCTCGATAATTACTTTAAGCTCTACTGCAGCAGCGGTAGTAATTTTATTGATAGATTTAGAGCCTAAGGTATTGGCTTCACGATTTAATTCTTGTAAAAGAAAATCAAGACG
>JBLHLI010000185.1:0-5568 GCA_047618765.1 Enterobacterales bacterium
TTATAAAGTACGAGAAATTCCAACAGATCCTAATGGAGATGTTGATATGGCTGCTTTTCGGGATATGGTTGGTCCTCAGACAGCAGGCATTATGATGACTAATCCATCTACCCTAGGTGTGTTTGAGGTAAACATTAAAACCATTTCAAGAGTTGTCCATGATGCAGGTGGTCTGCTTTATTATGATGGTGCTAATCTTAACGCGATCTTGGGTAAAGTTAAGCCCGGTGAAATGGGTTTTGATGTGATGCACATGAATTTACATAAAACCTTCGCCACTCCCCATGGCGGTGGCGGACCAGGGGCAGGTCCTATTGGTATCAATAAACGTCTTTTGCCCTATAAACCGACTCCCCACGTGAATCGAGAACTTCAAGATGACGGTTCTTATACTTATCATTGGACTGGCAAAGAAAATCACCCTGAGTCAATTGGTTGCCTCTCAGCCTTTGGTGGTAACGCTGGTATACTAATGCGTGCCTATCTTTATGCTCGTTTGCTAGGTCGTGAAGGTCTGACACGTGTTGGTGAGTATGCAACCTTAAATGCTAACTATATGTTGATATTAATGCAGCAAGCTGGTTTCGATGTAGCCTTTCCAAATAGGCGTGCTACTCATGAGTTTATTGTGACTCTTAAACGTCAGTCAAAAGACTTAGGTGTTAATGCCATGGACTTTGCCAAGCGTCTTTTAGATCTTGGCTATCATGCTCCCACGACTTACTTTCCAATGCTTATTCCAGAATGCTTATTAATTGAGCCTACTGAAACAGAAAGTAAGGACGAAATGGATGGCTTTGTGGCAGCTATGACTCAAATCCTCGCTGAAGCATCAAATAATGCTGAGCAGGTAACATTAGCTCCATTCACCATGCCAGTTAAAAGATTAGATGATGTTCGGGCAGCGAGAGAACTTGATATAGCTTGGACTGAAAGTGATTAAGTAGAACGTCGTTATATTAGGGATGGAATTTAAGAGGAGCTAATAATCTATATTATAGCTCCTTCTTTTTTTAAACTTTATGTCGCTATTTTAGTGCTTTATTTAAAAAAAAATCAAAACAATATCTTTTTCAAATTAATTTCAAATTAAATTTTACATCAAAAAACAACTTATCTATGTGATTTATAACAACTTTCTCAAGCTTTGCATGAAGATGTGTCTTTAACTCATTGAAAGTAAACTTGTTTTTGCTTGTGTTTTGGGTGTAGCATCTACAGCAATTCTTAGAGAAATGGATTTTTCAATCGAGTTGCTAACAACAACAATAAATGAAATACAATGAATTCTCGGATAAAGCCATGTTAACACTTGCAGATATTCTAACCTCGAATGTAGATTGTTTACACCCAGAAGCGACACTCAATTGTGCGTTTCAAACCCTTACGGTCAATAATTACTCCTGTTGTGTGGTGGCCGGTGAAAATCAAATTCCATTAGGTATTCTTACAGAAAGAGACTTGGTAAGAATAATGAGTGCAAAGGGTGATTCTACTCAAGTAATGGCTGAAGTTGTTACAGATCATATGATTTCTCCGCCTTTTACCTTGCCAGCTGATACCTCCCTTGAAAGTGCCCTTAATTTAATTGAGACAAGAAATTTACGCTATTTATTAGTGACCAGTCTCGGTGGCGCTATAGCTGGAATAGTCACACAGACGGATATTGTAAAGGCTTATATGCGTATCATGCGTCATCATTCAGAAGCTCTTGAAGAAACGATTAGTGAACGTACCAAAGAACTAGAAACCGCTAATCGTAAACTGGTTACACTGTCCATGCTTGACCCATTAACGGGTTTAGGAAATCGACGTGCTTTAGAAGTTGATATTATGAAAGTCCATGCCGCAGGTATTCGACATCGTAGAGCCTATTCGGTGGTGTTATTAGATATAGATTACTTTAAAAAATATAATGATCATTATGGCCATCAAGCGGGCGATGATGTTTTAGAATTGGTTGCAAGTCATTTCCGCAAAAGCATTAGAGAAACTGATGCTGTATTTCGCTATGGCGGTGAAGAGTTTTTGATGATCATGCCTGATACCAATAATGAAGAGGCCTTGCAGCCTGTTCAGCGAATCGTTAAAAGCTTATCTGAACTTAATATTGCTCATCTAGATAGTCCTCTACAACATTTAACGACCAGTGCTGGTATTGCTAGCTCTCATCATCAAGGCCAACGACTCGCCAGCTGGCGTCAAGTGGTTGAGCTTGCCGATGAAGGGCTGTATCAAGCAAAGGGTCTAGGTCGTAACCAAGTTTGCGTTAGTGTGCGTAGTAATCTGAAAGCAGTAAACTAACTAAACGTAAACTGTTATCAGAGATTTGTGTAATAAAGCCATCTGCTGTTTACACACGTCTTAAAACGTCACCTTTAAAATTAAATTATAAAATCCTCAGTGATAAATTTTATAATCTCAGGTAGTATTTGCTTTTTTCATAAGGCAACACGCCTAGAGAATTATTTATGTTTGAACTAATCAATAAAAAAGCTTACCGATTGTTGTTTATAATGGCTATTGTTTTAACTTTAGTTTCTACCTTCAGTGTTGTCTCAAAGTCCATATCTGTATATCTAATAAATGACAAGTTAGGTCATGCTTTAATGTTCTTTGTCCTTACATTCTTATGTTCTCATGCCCTTGGTAAAAAATTTGGTTATAAAGCTATTTTTTCATTAACGATGTTCGGTTTAGCTATTGAAGTGATTCAATACTTTTTATCATGGCGGAGTTTTTCCATACTTGATTGGTTTGCCGATATTATCGGTATCGTTGCTTATGATGTAATCCATCGATTAAAAAGAACGTATTACTTAAGGCAAAGTCATAATATTCAGGCAAATTTAGAGGAAAATCCGGATGTATAGTTATTCAGTAATACCTGGGTTTTCTGATACAGATGCTCTTGGTCATATCAATAACACACGATTACCCGTTTGGTTTGAAAATGCTCGAGATCCGATTTTTAAGCTATTTACACCAAACTTAGATTTAAAAAGATGGCCACTCATTCTTGCAAGGATTACTGTTGATTTTAAAGAGCAGATGTTTTTAGACCATCTAGTTGAGATAAAAAGTTATATCAGTAAAATAGGTAATGCTTCTTTCATTACTACTCAAGAAGCTTGGCAGGATGGGATCTGTACTGCAAAAGGTGAAGCAACGATGGTTCATTTTGATTATCGATTGAAAAAGTCAGTTGTGATACCGACTGATATACGAAGCGTATTAGAGCAACATCTGCTAGTTTGTGATGCTCCTATATCTCCAAGCAAAGGATAAGCATTAACAATGTCAGGTTCTTCTAAAAAAGTAATTATCGCAGCCCTTGTGGGAAATTTTTTAGTATCAATTACTAAGTTTACAGCGGCCTTTTTTACTCAGTCATCAGCGATGTTCTCTGAAGGTATTCACTCTTTAGTGGATACAGGTAATCAAGTGTTGTTGTTACATGGATTAAAAAGAGCTCAACTTCCAGCCGATGCAGAGTTTCCCTTTGGCCATGGAAAAGAAATTTATTTTTGGAGCTTTATTGTTGCCATCTTAATATTTGCCGTCGGTGCTGGTATTTCTATCTATGAAGGCATCATCCATATTATTACACCAGTAGAAGTAAAAGATTCATACATCAATTACATCGTGCTAAGTATTGCTATTGTTTTTGAAGGTGCCGCTTGGTTATATGCTTATAGAGAATTTAAGAAAGAGAATACAAAATTTAGCATTATTAAATCAGTCAAGGTTGGTAAAGATCCGGCGATGTTTGTGGTTTTATTCGAAGACTCTGCAGCCCTATTGGGTTTATTTGTAGCGATGCTAGGAATCTTTTTATCTGAATACACAGGTATTTTAATCTTCGATGGCATTGCTTCTGTCGTAATTGGCACCATATTAGCTGCTACGGCTATGTGGTTAGCAGTCGAAACTAAAGGTTTGTTGATTGGCGAGAGTGCAGATCCTGACATAGTGAGTTCGATAAAAACTCTTGCAGATGAATTTGATGAAGTGGAATATATTAATGAAGTGTTAACCATGCATATGGGACCAAAGTATATTCTAGTAAACTTAAGTATTGATTTTGATGATCAGGTAATGGCAGGTAAAATAGAGCAGGTAATATCTGATATGGGTAAACGCATTAAACAAAAACATCCGTTGGTAAAACGGGTATTTGTAGAAGCAGAATCACGTGGTGAGGCAAAGGTAAAAATTTGATGAATTATTTTTTAAAATTAACAGTGCTAATTATTTTATTAGCTGGAGGAAGTATGACAAATGAAGTGAGTGCAGCAGCTATTGCTGTTCCTGAAAATGTATCCGCAGCACCTGCTGATGCAATAAAAAGTGCATCGGGCTTAGCATCGATTGTGCTCAATGCCGGAACGGCTACTGAACATCCTAGTGCTGAAGATACCGTTTCGGTACATTACTCGGGCTGGACATTAGATGGGAAAATGTTTGATAGTTCTGTCGAAAGAGGTGAGCCAACATCTTTTCCATTAAATCGTGTTATTAAGGGCTGGACTGAAGGCTTGCAATTAATGGTTGTTGGTGAGAAGCGTCGTTTTTGGATCCCAGCTGATTTAGCCTATGGTGAAAACCCTGGTAATGGCGCTCCTGGTGGAATGTTAGTCTTTGATGTTGAATTGCTAACTATTGATAAAGCGCCCAAAGCGCCTAAGACACCTGAAGACGTTGCTGCCCCACCTGCAAAGGCTATCAAGAGTGAAACAGGCCTTGCATCTCTATTATTAGAAGCTGGAACTGAGACTGAACGTCCTTCAGCAAGCGATATCGTCACAGTTCATTATAGTGGCTGGACGACTGATGGTAATTTATTTGATAGCTCAGTGATGAGAGGAGAACCTATATCTTTTCCTTTAAACGGCGTTATTAAAGGTTGGACTGAAGGTTTACAATTAATGGTTGTGGGCGAAAAGCGACGATTATGGATCCCAGCGGGCCTAGCTTATGGTGAAACACCTCCTCCAGGAGCACCAGCTGGCATGCTTGTTTTTGAAGTTGAGTTATTAAGCTTCAAAAAAGCTCCTCCTGCACCTACTGTCCCAGAAGATGTTGCTGCTGTACCTGAATCTGCTGAAAAAACAGCCTCAGGTTTAGCCTCAAGAGTATTGACTGCTGGTACTGGCACGGTACATCCTACAGCAAGCTCAGAAGTTGAAGTTCACTACAGTGGTTGGACGTTAACGGGTGAGATGTTTGATAGTTCTGTAACAAGAGGAGAAACTATCACATTTCCTTTAAACAGAGTGATTAAAGGTTGGACAGAAGGTGTTCAATTGATGGTAGTGGGTGAGAAACGCCGCTTTTGGATTCCTGCAACGTTGGCTTACGGTGAAAATCCTGCTAATGGTGCACCAGGTGGAATGCTAGTGTTTGATGTTGAACTCTTAGTTATAAAATAAACAATCTCTGCACTGCGACCGGAATGATGCTGAGCACATTCCGGTCTTTTTTTACCTATCAAAAAGTCAATTTCATCTATTCCAATCAGAAAATCTCTCTAGTTAATCACCTCTCTAATCGATAGAGTATGTTGCA
>JBLHLI010000186.1:0-5563 GCA_047618765.1 Enterobacterales bacterium
GTACTGACAGTAGCAGATTCTATGCAACCTATTGCTACTCACTTAGCCAAATTACTAGGTACAGAAGTTACTCTAGCAACAGATTACTTAGACGGAATAGATGTCAAAGCGGGTGAAATCGCTTTATTTGAAAATGTTCGTAGTAATATTGGTGAAAAAGCCAATGATGCTGAATTGTCTAAAAAATTAGCTGCGCTTTGTGACATTTTTGTTAATGACGCTTTTGGCACAGCACATAGAGCTCAAGCTTCTACACATGGTGTTGCACAATATGCACCCCTAGCTTGTGCCGGTCCATTGTTATCAAGAGAACTTGAAGCCTTGGCTCAAGCCCTTGATAATCCTGCTAGACCGATGGTTGCTATCGTTGGTGGCTCAAAAGTATCAACAAAATTACAAGTCCTTGATAGTTTAATGGATAAAGTCGACCAACTTATCGTTGGTGGTGGTATTGCTAATACTTTTATTGCAGCTACAGGATTAGAAGTCGGTAAATCATTAGTTGAAATGGATTTAGTGGATGACGCTAAAGCACTGATGAAAAAAGCCTCCGCAAGGGGAGCAAGCATTCCAATACCAATTGACGTGGTTGTGGGAAAAGAATTTTCTGAAACAGCCGAGGCTACTATTAAAGCGGCAAATGAGGTTCTTGATGATGATATGATTTTTGATATCGGACCATTAACCTCCAAGCAGCTAGAAAAAATTATTCTAGAGGCTGGTACGATTATATGGAACGGTCCTTTAGGTGTTTTTGAATTCGATCAATTTGGTGCTGGCACAGAATCTTTAGCCAGAGCAATAGCAGCTAATAAAGGATTTTCAATTGCAGGTGGAGGTGATACCCTCGCAGCAATTGATAAATATGACATTACAGAAAATGTGTCCTATATTTCAACTGGCGGCGGAGCTTTCTTAGAGTTTGTTGAAGGAAGAGCTTTACCAGCGGTTGAGATTTTAAAACAGCAATCAGAATAATTTTTAGCAACAATTTAGTAATACTTTAGTAATAAGAGTTTAGCTAGAAGAGTTTAGCTATAGGCAATATTTAGGAGAAATAGAATGGCACTAATTTCAATGCGACAGATGTTAGACCATGCAGCCGAGCATGATTATGGAGTTCCGGCATTTAATGTCAATAATTTAGAACAAATGCGTGCGGTCATGGAAGCAGCGGCTGATACTGATTCTCCTGTAATCATTCAAGCTTCGGCTGGTGCTAGAAGTTATGCAGGTTCAAACTTTTTACGCCACTTAATTATGGCTGCGACTGAAGAATGGCCGAATATTCCTGTTGCTATGCATCAAGATCACGGTGCTTCACCTGCAGTTTGTCAACAATCTATACAAATGGGCTTCACTTCAGTGATGATGGATGGCTCATTAGAAGCTGATATGAAAACACCATCAAGCTTCGAATATAATGTTGAAGTAACCAGACGCACAGTTGAAATGTCACATGCCTGTGGTGTATCAGTTGAAGGTGAACTGGGTTGTCTTGGTTCGCTTGAAACCGGCATGGCTGGTGAAGAAGATGGTTCAGGTGCTGAGGGGCAATTATCAATGGATCAATTGTTAACCGACCCTGAAGAAGCAGCAGAATTTGTAAAATTAACCGGTGTTGATGCCCTAGCAATTGCTATTGGTACAAGCCACGGTGCTTATAAATTCAGTCGTCCACCCACCGGTGATACTTTATCTATTCAAAGAATCAAAGATATTCATAATCGAATTCCTAATACGCATTTAGTTATGCATGGTTCATCATCAGTACCCCAAGATTGGTTAGCAATGATCAATGAGTACGGCGGTGAAATGGGTGAGACTTATGGCGTACCAGTAGAGGAAATTCAAGAGGGTATTCGAAACGGTGTACGTAAAGTCAATATTGATACTGATTTACGCATGGCAGCAACGGGTGCGGTGAGAAAATTCTTAAGCCAGAATCCTTCAGTGTTTGATCCTCGTAAATATCTTCAGGCTTCAACTAAAGCGATGTATGATATTTGTAAGGCACGCTATGAAGCTTTTAATACAGCCGGTAATGCTTCTAAGATAAAGCCAATTAGTTTAGAAGCGATGACTGCTCTTTATAGTTCAGGTTCACTTGATCAAGTTACTAAGTAAAAAGATTCGAACGTTTGAATTAACCCTTTTTTATTGCTCTGAATAAAGTTCAGAGCAATAAGTTATTAGAACTATTGTTTTGTTAGAGAAGCGATCACTAATAAATGATCCGTGTTCTAATGGTTCCTTCAATAGATGTTAAATCATCTAATGCTTGATGTTGCCAGCTTTCATCCACATCGGTGACAACGTATCCTGTCTCACCAAAAGTCTGTAAAAATTGTGCTGAAATATTGATGTTATTCTTCGCAAACACTTCGTTAATTTGAACCAAAATACCAGGCTTATTATGGTGAATATGAAATATTCTGTGACTATTTTTATGCTCAGGCAAGGTTACTTCAGGGAAATTAACCGCACTAGAAGTAGAACCATTGTCAGAATAACGTACTATTTTTTCAGTGACCTCGAGTCCAATAAAGTATTGAGCTTCTTGGGTTGAGCCACCGATGTGAGGGGTTAAAATCACATTATCAAATTCACGTAGTGGAGAGATGAATTCATCAGCTGTTGATTTAGGCTCAACCGGGAAAACATCAATAGCAGCTCCGGCTATTTTCTTAACGCGAAGCGCATCACTTAAGGCATCAATATCAACCACTGAGCCACGAGAAGCATTGATTAAAATGGCATGTTCTTTCATCTGTGAAAATTCAGTTGCACCAAACATCATTTGAGTTTGTTCAGTTTCAGGAACATGGAGGGTTATTGCATCAGCTGTTGATAGTAACTCTTCCATGGTTTCACAGGCGGTGGCGTTGCCCAAAGAAAGTTGGTTAGAAATATCATAAAAATAAACTTTCATACCAAGACCTTCAGCAAGAATACCAAGCTGAGTACCAATATGGCCATAACCAATGATGCCGAGTTTTTTACCACGAACTTCATAGGAATTGTGCGCTGTTTTTTGCCAGCCACCGCGATGCGCCATGGCATTTTTCTCTGGTATACCGCGCATCAATAGTATGGTTTCTGCCAGTACTAATTCGGCGACAGAACGGGTGTTAGCAAAAGGTGCATTAAAGACAGGAATACCTCTTTTCTGACAGGCCGCCAGATCAACTTGATTGGTACCTATGCAGAAGCAACCGATAGCACTAAGACGTTTGGCATGACTTAATACCTCAGCAGTTATTTGAGTTCTTGATCGAATTCCCACAAAATGCACATCTGCTATAGCTTCAATTAGATCAGCACCAGTAAGTGATTTTTTCTCGTATCGAATATTGCTATAACCTTGAGATTTTAAGTATTCAGCAGCACTCTCATGAACACCTTCTAGCAATAAGATACGGATTTTATCCTTGTCGAGGGATTTGATTTTAGTCATCGGTTTTCTCTACTAATATAATTGTTAATATGAATTCTTTGTTCGGTAAAAATAAATTACTGGATAAAATCACTCAGGCAATATAGTTTCAACGCCATCAGCCTTGCCGAGCAATAACACATCGGCTCCTCTGTGAGCGAACAGCCCATTAGTGACTACACCAGTGATTTGATTAATTGCCATCTCAAGTGCTTTAGGATCAGTAATTTTTAGATTATGGACGTCTAAGATGATATTGCCATTATCGGTGATAAAATTATCTCGATAAACAGGGTCTCCATTAAGTTTGACCAGTTCGCGAGCCACATAACTTCTTGCCATGGGAATAACTTCAACGGGCAATGGGAAATCACCCATTATCGGGACAAGTTTTGACTGATCTGCAATACATATAAATTTATCGGCAACAGCAGCGATAATTTTTTCTCGGGTAAGGGCACCGCCACCACCTTTAATAAGATTTAGACCGGCATCAGATTCATCTGCACCATCAACATAAACAGGTATCGAATCAACGGTATTTAAATCATAAACGGGTATGCCTAACGCTTTCAGCCTCTGAGTTGAAGCTTCGGAGGATGAAACTGCTCCTTCAATGAGGTGTTTGATAGGGGCTAATGCATCAATAAAATGATTTACTGTTGATCCTGTACCAACGCCAACAATGGTGTTCTCTTCGATGTATTTTACTGCCTCAATGGCAGCTATTTTTTTCTCGTCATTTATAACAGAATTGATATCAGAGACATCGGACATTGTTTATTCCTTGTTAAGGGCAATTAAGCGTCTATTAGAACGTACTTAGGCCTGAAAATCTATCAAAGTTGTTGGAGTTAAAACAATTTTTAAACTCTGATCAAAAGCCTCTTTAGGACAGAGGGGAATACGTTGAAAGTCATAAGCAAGTCCTGCAAGTACCGTTGCTTGATTGGTTAATTTTGCGAGAGCACGATCGTAGTAACCGCCACCCATACCAAGTCTATTGCCATCAATATCAAAGGCTGTGAGCGGCATGAAAATAATATCCAGAGCATTAACGTCTATAAAATCATTTTTAATCGGTTCAGCAATGCCAAAGTGATTAGTGATAAGTTGTTGATCGGGATAATAGCGACAAAATTCCATGCTGTGATTATTACGGTCACTGTCTATTTTAGGTATATAAAGCTCAGTGTCCTGTGCTATTAATTGCTTTATAAGTTGAGCAGTGCCCACTTCATTATCATGTTGTAGATAGATTGCTACCTTTTGATAGGGTTTACCCGCAAGATGCTTAAGGTATTGCTTTGCTAAACCTTCCCCAGCCTGGTTGATATCTTGGGCTGTGAGTTCACCTCGAAGCGTTCGAAGTTGAGTACGAAGCTTAGCTTTTAATTGAGTCGTAGATTGACCGTTTGATAAATTCGGTACTTTATCAGGTAAGTTATTAGATTCTTTATTAGGTAAGTTATCAGTCATGGTAGAAATAGGTGGAATTGATGCCTTCCAAAATGCCGTTACAGGGTTAGCCCCTAGAACCCGATGGTTCAAAGGTGGGCGCTTATGTACTGAATCAGGCTCTCCAGTAAACCGGATATGCACAACATCAGCAGATGACAAACTCCCGAAGTAAGTAAATCGGCTCGAGGAACAGATCTGCTAGCGAACATTCCAGAGAGCACCAACTCCTATTCATGATGGTACTAATGGTTAAATTTTAACACCTGCCATTGAAAATAACAGCAGATATAGTAATTATTTAAGCAAAAAGCAACTATTCCTTGCTCAAGTCAGAAATCAAGTTCTTCCGTCTCGTTGAGACTTTTTTCGATTTTTGATTGCATGCGCGAAATGGCGTCAGTAGCCGTATCAATAATACCGTCGCTTGAGCCTTCAGTGGATAATAATTCACTGGCAAGATTCAAAGCTGCCATGATGGCTATTCGATCAACACCAATCACCCTGCCAGTATCACGAATTTGACGCATTCTCTCATCAAGGTTTGATGCTGAATCAATTAGGTTTTGTTGTTCGGCTTCAGGACAATTTACCCGAAACTCTCTATCCATGATATTAACCGTTAGAATTGATGAATCAGTCATTCTCAGACTCCATCGACTTGAGGCG
>JBLHLI010000187.1:0-5561 GCA_047618765.1 Enterobacterales bacterium
GCTCACCATGAATATAGGTTTGTTCCCATACCTTTCCATCTCTTCGGATTGTTAGAGTTAATTCTTTAGATAGGGCGTTGACAACAGATATACCAACACCGTGGAGTCCACCTGATACCTTATAAGAATTTGAGTCGAATTTACCACCCGCATGAAGTACTGTCATAATAACTTCTGCTGCTGATATTCCCTCTTCTGGATGTATATCTACAGGAATACCGCGTCCGTTATCTGTAACAGATATTGACCCATCTTGATGAATAGTCGCTTTGATTTCTGTACAATGCCCTGCTAATGCTTCATCGATAGAGTTATCAACAACTTCGAATACCATATGGTGTAGGCCTGTTCCATCATCGGTATCCCCGATATACATGCCTGGTCGTTTTCTAACTGCATCAAGACCTTTTAATACTTTAATATCACTCGAGCCATATTCTTCTGACATAATTACCCTTTACACGTTAATTATTTTAATTGTAATGATTAAACTTCTGTTATAGAAACACTACCTTGTTCCACGTGGAACACTGAAGATAGAACCTCTTTTTCTCCAAATTCTTCTAAATTAGCATCTAGTTCAGTAATCGTTGTAATAAACAATTGAACTTTCTCTAGTTTAGAAAGTTCATTAATAAGTAATTGTTGCTTATTAATATCTAATTCTGATGGCAAGTCGTCGATCAATAATAAACAATGCTTATGAAGATCCTCGGACAACCTTTTTGCTTGAGCAAGATGCATAGCATTAACTAGCATTTTTTGCTCCCCTCTCGATAGTACATCTTGAACTGGGAGAGAATCTATTGTTAGCTTAATATCTGCTTTATGTGCACCTATTGAAGAATAGCCATATCGCTTGTCTATATCAAAGCTATCTTGTAACTGTTCTGAATAGGTCTTATTTGACTCAGCGTCCCATCCAGAGCTATAAGTGTATTGTACCCTGTATTGAGGTAGAAATATCCCCTGAATGGCCTCTAAATGGCTTTTTAGGCGTAAAAACTCTTTTTTTCTTTGATTATTTAATGTATCTGCAAGATGAGTGAACTCCTTGTCCCAAATAACTAAATCTTGATAATGTTGACAACGTTTTAGCTGAGCGTTTCGCTGTTTAAGTATTCTATTATATCTCTGCCAATGAGATGAAAAGTCATGTTCCACGTGAAACACTGAAAAATCTAGAAATTGCCTTCTGTATTGAGGGCCTGCTGTTAGCAACTTGTAGGAATCTGGTGTAATAACAAGAACGGGTAAATAATGTGCAAGAGAAGATAGTTTTTTCTGATCTTCACCATTTATTCTAACTTTAAAATTACCTTGCTTATCTCTTGATATACCTAAGGTTTCTGAACCAGGACTTGACAACTTTCCAAAAACAGAAAGTTCATTGGAGTTTTCATTAATAATGCTTTTAATTTGATTACTACGAAAGGATCGACCTACACCCAATAAATAAATAGCTTCCAATAAACTTGTTTTACCAGAACCGTTTTTACCTGTGAAAACATTGATAGATGATGAAAGCTGCAAGTCAGATTGTATAATGGCTCTAACATTTCTGACTTGCAATTTTTCTAGGTGCATTAAAGTACTTTTTTATAATTAATGGAGGGGTTGTTGATTGTGACTGCTTATAATCGCATTGGCATAACGACGTATACAGAATTACCATCATCAGCTGCATCTTCAATTAATGCTGATGAATTGGAATCACCAAGGGTCCACTTTACTTTTTCGCATTTCATTGTATTGAGTACATCGAGAAGATAAGTTACATTGAAACCTATTTCAAGATCTTCGCCTTGAAAGTCAACACCGAGATCAATTTCTGCTTCTTCCTGCTCAGGGTTGTTTGCATGGATAGATAGTAGATTCTCAGAAAGGTTCATTTTTACACCTCTGTACTTTTCATTACAGAGAATAGAAGCTCTTGAAAAAGAATCTTTTAAGGTTTCTCTATCAATAATTAAAACTCTATCACCATTTTTTGGAAGTACTCTGTCATACTCTGGAAATTTTCCATCAATGAGTTTTGAAGTAAAAGTGAAGACATTCGTTACTACTCTTAAGTGATTCGTTCCGAGAGTTACTTTTACATCATTCTCATCATTTCCAAGTAAGCGCATAAGTTCTTGAATGCCTTTGCGGGGAATAATTGCTTCTGTTTTACTGACTGGTGAAAAATCAGTTTCAAGATCACAAAGTGCTAAGCGGTGACCATCTGTGGCTACAGCTTTTAATTTTTTATCTGTTATCTCAAAAAGCATGCCGTTTAAATAATAACGAACATCTTGTTGCGCCATTGCAAAGGCTGTTTGATCCATCATTCCTTTTAACATACTTTGTTGAAGAGTTAGTTCATGGGTGCCAACAGTTTCATCTACAGCCGGAAACTCTGACGCTGGTAATGTAACTAGAGTAAACTTATTTGACCCACACTTAATAGTAACCTTTTGATTATTAAGGATAAATTCAATATCTTGAGAAGGTAGACTTTTACAAATATCGAGAAACTTTCTAGCAGGAACTGTTATCTCTCCACCCTCTGCAGCTTCAGCAAGCTCAACTTTAGCAATCAGTTCAACTTCTAAATCTGTAGCAGTCAGTGACAAGGTTGTACCTTCAAGTACTAATAGGACGTTGGATAAAATCGGTAGTGTTTGTCTTCTTTCTACAGCTCCACAGACGAGTTGTAAGGGGCTAACAAGACTGTCGCGATTAATAGTAAAACGCATATTATTATTATCTCCAAAAATTAACTAGTAAGAGTTCTTAGAAGATTCGAATAATCTTCTTTAATTTCTCTATTTTCTTCAATTAACTGCTTAATCTTTCTACAAGCATGAAGTACAGTTGTATGATCTCGTCCGCCAAACAAATCACCAATTTCAGGTAAACTTTTGTTCGTTAACTCTTTTGCTAAAGTCATAGCCATCTGCCTTGGTCTAGCAACTGAACGATTCCTTCTTTTAGAAAGTAGATCAGACACCTTAATTTTATAATATTCTGCCACAGTTTTCTGGATATTTTCGATATTTATTCGTTTATCTTGCGCTGCAATGAGATCTTTTAGTGCTTCACGGACAAAATCAAGGGTAATTTGTCTTCCTGTAAAGTTGGCATTAGCAATAACTCGCTTTAATGCACCTTCAAGTTCACGAACGTTTGAGCGAATTCTTTTAGCAATAAAGAAAGCAACTTCATCGGGTAACTTAGTTTTTGTTTTTTCTGCCTTGCTCATTAATATAGCAACACGCATTTCAAGCTCAGGAGGATCAATTGCTTGGGTTAATCCCCAGCCAAATCGTGATTTAAGTCGATCCTCAAGTCCATCCACTTCTTTAGGATAGCGGTCACAAGTTAATATAACTTGTTGATTTGCTTCAAGTAAAGCATTGAAAGTATGAAAAAACTCTTCCTGAGAGACGGTTTTTTTAGCAAAGAATTGAATATCATCAATCAGTAGCACATCAAGTGAACGATAGTATTTTTTAAATCGATCAATGGTATTCGTTTGAAGAGCCTTGACCATGTCTGCAACAAAGCGCTCAGAATGCAGATATACAATGCGTGCGTTCTTTTTTTTCTGAAGTACTGCATTGCCTATAGCATGAATAAGATGGGTTTTACCGAGACCAACACCACCATAAATAAATAAGGGATTGTAGGCGGTTCCAGGATTTTCAGCGACCTGTCTTGCAGCGGCTAAAGCCAACTGATTAGCCTTACCTTCAACGAAATTATCAAATACGAAGTTAGGATTTAGATTACTAAAGTGGTTTACAGCATTTAAAGAAGCTGGTGATTTTGCAATAAACGGGCTTGTTTGTTGAGTACCTTGAGTTACTACTTGCGCAGGTGGTTGTATTGTAGTGCCTGAGCTATTGTTAGAACCAACCTTTAAATTAACGCTGTAACTAGAGTTATCACTTAGCTGCTGAGCTAATTGTATGATCTTAGGTAGATATTTATCTTGTACCCAATCGAGAACAAATAAATTAGGAGCAAATAACGTTAGCACATGTTCATTTTCATTAGATTGTAATGGGCGCAGCCAGGTACTAAACTGCTGAACAGGTAATTCACTCTGTAATGATGAGAGACAAGATTGCCAGATAGAGGTACTCACCTCAACTCCTTAAATACCAATTAAGATAGATAATTAAATAAAATGTTTAATTTAACTAAAAATTATATTAAAAAACTAATAATGTTTTTATCCACAAATAATTTACAAATATCACTAAAGCATGTTTTTTTTTGAGAATTGTATTAAACACTAATTTTTCAAAAAGAACAATCATTATAATCAATCTTTAATAAGTAGGTGGATATAATATGAAAAAACATGTTACTTGTTTGTTAATAAGTCTAAATAGGTGTTTATACACAATTTAGTACAAACAATAAACACTCAATATACACTCTTTTTCAACATGCTTATACTTTATGTAACTCTATGTTTTAAATATACTTAATGTACTTATCAACAGATAATAGCTTAGCCTATAATAATAACTATAAATCTTTAAATATATATTAATAATAATAAGGTAAACTCTTATTTAGAAGTGATTTACTCAGGACTTAACGTATGTTTTCACTCTAATTTATTTATTTTAACATAAATATTAAATTATTTGACTCTATGGATAGTATTATTGATTATTTTGCTATACCATCTTACCCACAATGATTATGGCGATTTGTTTTTAATTCTTTTTATATAATTATTTTATAAAAAATGCAAAAAACTATGATTTGATCGTTGATCTTATGGACAGGTACAGGTAAAATCCCGCCTCCCGTGAGGGTCAGCCAATTGATGGCAACTCAAATGCCTATATACTCGAGAGTGAGAAGATGAAAAGAACATTCCAACCTAGCGTCTTGAAACGTAAACGTACACATGGTTTTAGAAGTCGTATGGCAACTAAAAATGGACGAGCGGTTATTAACCGTAGACGTGCCAAAGGTCGCAAAAGTCTGTCTGCCTGATATTCGTATCTCGCTGTAAGGCTTTGGATTATTAACAATGACTACACTGTCTCCAAATGTTAATAGTTTTCCAAGGCATTACAGAATGATCACTGCTAGTGATTATAGACAGGTTTTTTTAAAGCCAAAAAGGGTATCAACGCCCGAATTACTCTTTCTATTTAGTAGTAATCAACAGCCAGATTCACGGCTGGGGCTTGCTATTGCCAAAAAACAGTTACCACTAGCTGTTGATAGAAATCGAGTTAAACGACTAGTTCGCGAAAGCTTTAGAATAAAACGTTGTGAATTAAGTTCGTTAGATATTGTCGTTATGGCTCGTAAAAGCTTGCTAAACATGGATAATACTCAGATCCGTCTTCAACTTGATAAGTTGTGGCGGCAAGTTATCCGAAAAGGTAAGTCTTTATGAAGTCAACAGTGAGCAAAATAGCGAATACAATAATAATTGGCATTATTAGGTTTTATCAAAGGGCCATTAGTCCTTTACTTGGACAACGATGCTGTTTTTATCCAAGCTGTTCACAGTATGCTATTGAAGCAATTAATGTTCATGGAGC
>JBLHLI010000188.1:0-5556 GCA_047618765.1 Enterobacterales bacterium
GGTGTTTGTGGCTCCGATGGAATGAATATTAATGGTAAGAATGGTCTCGCTTGCATTACACCATTATCTTCATTGTCTTCACCTGTTGTAATCAGGCCTTTACCAGGATTACCAGTAATTCGAGATTTAGTGGTTGATATGGCAATGTTTTTCGCGCAGTACGAAAAAGTTAAACCTTATCTAATTAATAATGAAGCTCCACCTGAAAAAGAACGCATCCAGACTCCTGAACAACGTGCTGAACTCGATGGTCTTTATGAGTGTATACTCTGTGCTTGTTGCACCACTTCTTGTCCGTCTTTCTGGTGGAATCCAGAAAAATTCATTGGCCCTGCTGGATTATTACAAGCTCAAAGATTCCTTGCTGATAGTAGAGACACTGCAGAAGCTGAGCGCCTAGCAGATCTGGATGATGCCTTTAGTGTCTTTCGCTGCCGTGGCACAATGAACTGTATTGATGCTTGTCCTAAAGGACTAAATCCAACTGAAGCAATTGGAAAAATTAGAACTAAACTTATAAAAGCTTAAATTATTGAATAATAACTTTAAAATGTTCAATATTTTATTACTATATACAATGTAATCCTTAGATTGAATATCGCTAAGCTGCTTGATGAGCAGCTTAGCTATTTTAGGGACAAGCTGACAGCCAGTCAGGAAGGTATAATGAACAAAAACATGCAAGGTTGGTGGGACTCATCACAATTTAGTGGCGGTAATGCTGCTTATCTTGAAATATTGTACGAACAATACCTTTATGACCCTAATTCTGTTCCTGATGAATGGCAACAGCATTTCAAAACCTTACCTACTGTTAACGGTAATAACTCTAAAGATGTGGCTCATTCCGTTATAGTTGATTATTTTAAAGATTTGGGTCGCAAGCCTAAGATGGCAGTGGTTGCAGGCGGTAAAGCCGTTATAGATGATAAGCAATTTGGCGTCTGGAATTTAATTAATACTTATCGTGGTCGAGGTCATAAGGTTGCTAATATTGATCCTCTTAATATCCGCGAGAAAGAATCTGCACCTGAATTAGAATTAATCTCTCATGGCTTAACTGAAGCCGATCTTGATAATGTTTATCGTACTGGGGATTTAGAAGGCGCAGATGAAAAAACCTTAGCTGAGATTGTTGCACAACTTGAGTCAACTTATTGTGGTTCTATAGCCTCTGAGTATATTTACATTACCAATGCTGAAGAAAAACTTTGGATTGAACAACGTCTTGAAACAGGTGAATCTAACTTTCAATTATCAAAAGCAGATAAAATTGATTTATTAGCCGACTTAAGTGCTGCCGAAGGCTTAGAAAAATACCTGGGCTCTAAATATCCTGGTGCTAAACGATTCGGATTAGAGGGCGGTGAGAGCTTACTGCCTTTGTTACAAAGCCTTGTACAAGGAGCTGGTAGTCAGTCTGTTAAAGAAATTATTGTTGGAATGGCACACCGTGGCCGATTAAACGTTTTGGTTAATTTATTAGGCAAAGTTCCTAGTGAACTGTTCGATGAATTTGAAGGTAAGGCAGAAATTACCAGTGGTTCTGGAGATGTTAAATACCATCAGGGATTTTCATCAGATATGAGTACGCCGGGTGGAGCAGTGCATTTAGCACTAGGCTTTAACCCTTCACACCTTGAAATTGCAGCTCCTGTGGTACAGGGCTCAGTACGAGCAAGACAAGATAGACGAAGTGATGAACTTGGTGATCAGGTGTTATCAGTTGCAATACATGGTGACGCTGCCTTTACGGGGCAAGGTGTAGTAACTGAAACCTTTAATATGTCACAAACTCGTGGCTTTTATACTGGCGGCACCATTCACATTGTTATCAACAACCAAGTCGGATTTACCACCAATAAACAAGAAGATGTTCGTTCTACTACCTATTGCACCGATGTGGCAAAAATGGTTAAAGCACCAATCTTCCATGTTAATGGAGATGATCCTGAATCAGTGATTTTTGTGACTCGCCTTGCACTCGATTACAGAATGAAATTCCATAAAGATGTGGTTATCGATTTATTTTGTTATCGACGTCATGGCCATAATGAAGCTGATGAACCTAGTGCTACACAACCCTTGATGTATCAAGCTATTCGAAAGCATCCCACTACACGCAAAATGTATGCTGATGAATTAATCAAGCAAGCTGTCATTACAAAAGAACAAGATAAAGAAATTATAGACAAATATCGTACAGCTTTAGAAGCCGGCGAAAATATGGTGTCCCATTGGTTACCAATGCAGAAGAATGAGTTTAGTGTTGATTGGCTAAGCTATTTAAATAAAGAATGGGATCTGACGGTTAAAACATCTATTCAAAAGAGCACTTATGATTCTTTAGCATCCAAACTAGTTGCTGTTCCTGAAAACCTGAAATTGCACAACAGGATAACTAAGTTGATGCAAGCAAGAGAAAAGATGTCTAAAGGTGAGACAAAACTCGATTGGGGCTTTGCAGAAAACATGGCCTATGCTTCTCTCGTTAATGAAGGTTTTAATATACGGTTATGTGGGCAAGACTCAGGGCGTGGAACATTTTTCCATCGCCATGCAGTATTGCATGACCAAGTTGATGGCCATACCTATACTCCATTACAGAATATTTCTCCTGAGCAGGCTGAATTTGAAGTTTTCGATTCAGTTTTGTCTGAAGAGGCCGTTTTAGCCTTTGAATATGGTTACTCTACAACTGAGCCAAGAAGTTTAGTTATTTGGGAAGCTCAATTTGGTGACTTTGCCAATGGTGCTCAGGTTGTAATCGACCAATTTATTAGTTCAGGTGAACATAAATGGGGACGACTCTGTGGTTTAGTCATGTTATTACCCCATGGTTATGAAGGTCAAGGCCCCGAGCACTCATCAGCAAGGCTTGAGCGTTATTTACAGCTTTGTGCAGAACATAATATGCAAGTATGCGTACCGAGTACTCCTGCCCAGACCTTCCATATGTTGCGTCGTCAAATGATTAGACCCATGCGCAGACCTCTTATTGTAATGACACCAAAAAGTTTGTTAAGACATCCAGCAGCGGTATCTGAAATTGATAGCTTAGTTAATGGTGAATTCCAAACGGTAATACCTGAAGTAGAACAACAAAATGTAGAAAAAGTGGAACGAGTTGTACTTTGTAGTGGTAAAGTTTATTTCGACTTAGTTCATCGAAGAGAAGAATTAGCATTAGAAAATGTAGCTATTATTAGACTTGAACAACTGTACCCTTTTCCTGCTGAGAAACTACAATCAATTTTTGAATCTTATAGCAACATAAAAGATTGGATCTGGTGCCAGGAAGAGCCACTTAATCAGGGGCCTTGGTATAGTAGTATGCATCATTTCAATCTTTGTATACCGACAGATCAAAGAATAAGAGTTTGTAGTCGAGATGCTTCAGCTGCACCAGCAGCTGGAAGTATGGCACTGCACACAGAACAACAGAATAAGTTAGTTAATGAAGCTTTAACTGATTAAAACTACGATTAATTATTGTATAAATGCCCACATCTAGAAAAGGATTGGCAATGACTGTAGATATAAAAGTACCCGTATTACCTGAATCAGTAGCTGATGCAACAATCGCTGCTTGGCATAAACAACCTGGCGAAGCAGTAGAGCGTGATGAGAATCTCGTCGATATTGAAACTGATAAAGTCGTATTAGAAGTCGTCGCACCTGCAGACGGAGTGTTAGAAGAAATCCTTCATAAAGAAGGAGATACTGTAAATGCTGAGCAAGTCATTGCAAAGTTTAAAGCAGGAGCATCTTCAACAGCTTCAACAGCTTCAACTAGTACTGAGACAGCGACAACAGAACCTGAAGTTAGTCCAGAAACTAGCAATGATAACGACAGCTTATCTCCTGCTGTGAGACGTCTTATTGCAGAGCATAACCTTAATCCAGAAAGCATTCCTGCTTCAGGTAAAGGTGGTCGTCTAACTCGAGAAGATGTACAAGCTTTTCTTGATAAAACACCTAAAGCAGCAACAGCACCGGCACCCGTTGTCGCAGCTCCAGCCGCTGGTGAGAGAACAGAAAAACGTGTACCAATGACTCGACTTCGTTCTCGAATTGCAGAACGACTTGTTCAATCACAACAGGTATCAGCTACCTTAACGACTTTTAATGAATTGAACATGAAACCAGTCATGGATATTCGTAAAAAATATAAAGATCAGTTTGAAAAGGCTAAGGGTGTCCGACTTGGCTTTATGTCATTTTTTATTAAAGCAGCTGTAGAAGCTCTTAAACGATATCCTGCAGTTAATGCATCTATAGATGGTAATGATATTGTTTATCATGGTTATTATGATATTGGTGTTGCAGTTTCTTCTCCACGTGGATTAGTGGTCCCTGTTATACGTGACTGTGACTTGTTATCGATGGCTGAGATAGAACAAACTATTAGAGATTTAGGTGCTAAAGCTCAAGCTAATAAGCTAACCGTTGAAGATTTAACAGGTGGTACCTTTACAGTGACTAATGGCGGTGTTTTTGGCTCGCTGATGTCTACACCAATTATTAATCCACCACAAAGTGGCATTTTAGGTATGCACGGCACCAATGAGCGGCCTATGGCTGTTGATGGTGAAGTCGTTATACTTCCAATGATGTATCTCGCATTCTCTTATGATCATCGTATGGTTGATGGTAAAGAGTCAGTTGGATTTTTGAAAACAATTAAAGAGCTTTTGGAAGATCCCGCAAGAATTTTATTAGAAATATAAAATACTTATATTCAGTTTTTTATTTAGTTTATTAGTTAATAAAGAGAAAGAGTAGTCAAATACTCACAGGAAAATAATATGAATTTGCATGAATACCAAGGTAAGCAATTGTTTAGAGAATATGGCCTGCCGGTTTCCGATGGCATAGCTGTAGAATCTGCAAATGCTGCTTTTGAAGCGGCAGGAAAAATTGGCGGTGATGTTTGGGTTGTAAAATGCCAAGTTCACGCTGGTGGACGTGGTAAATCTGGCGGCGTGAAGCTAGTTAAGACTAAAGAAGAAGTAAGAGAATTTGCCCAACATTGGTTAGGCAAAAATTTAGTGACTTATCAAACAGACGCTGGCGGCCAGCCCATCAATAAGATACTTGTTGAAACCTGTACCGATATTGAAAGTGAATTATATCTTGGCGCTGTCATCGATCGCGCTTCCCGAAGAGTTGTCTTTATGGCATCGACAGAAGGTGGTGTAGAGATTGAAAAAGTCGCAGAAGAAACCCCCGAGTTGATTCATAAAGCTGAAATTGATCCCTTGGTCGGTGCTCAACCTTATCAAGGCCGAGAGCTTGCTTTTAAATTGGGTTTAGATAAAACTCAAGTTAAGCAATTTACTAATATCTTCCTCAAGCTTTCAAAATTATTTACCGATTGTGACTTATCACTTTTGGAAATCAATCCTCTGGTTATCACCACAGAAGGTAACTTACATTGTCTTGATGCAAAAATAAGCATCGATGGAAATGCAACCTACCGTCAAGGTCGACTAGAAGAGATGCACGATAAGACTCAAGATGATGAGCGTGAAACTCAAGCTGCTCACTGGGATC
>JBLHLI010000189.1:0-5547 GCA_047618765.1 Enterobacterales bacterium
ATTTTTTTTACAGCTAATACTTACCCATTTATTAATACGGTCATTTTAGCCATCGTATTCCTAAAGAGTTAGAATATGACTTCTTAATAATGCAGAAAAGGTTATAGAAGTATAATGCCATATATTCTTAATTTCTTGTTTGGCTTCTCCAATAATGTCTTGCATATCAAATGAAGATGCTTCACATATCACAAAGAAAGTCAGTGAAAAAACTGCAAGTATTGAGATAGAAGAACAGCCTATGATAATTTTTATAATGATCCACAATTACAGGGATTATTAAATACATTTGAAGCACAGCTAGATCAATAGTCAGTTGAAACTCTTTTATACTAACAATTTAATATCTACTTGAACTTCATCTCTTGATTTTCAATTAATTACAATGACCCACAGATGTCACCCAAGTTAGCGTTTAATAAAAGAGATGATTTTAATTTACCCAAGTTTGAAATTATATGAAAACATTAAGGGCTAGTTTCTATTGAAACTGTCAACTACTGGCCGATTGACTTGATTTATATTGCTTCATAAGAGATAGTGCGTTTCACTAATGATATGGAATATCGAGGATAATAAAAATGAAAATATTGACCCTTATAATGATAGCTGCATTCCTGATTGGTTGTAGTCAAGAAAACCAAGAAAGTCAGGAGCAAAAAACTCAAAAAATAGAACAAACAGACTCTGAAATATCTGGAGTAACCCTAGTAGATGAAGTTAAAGGCGAGCCTGGTAAAACAGTCATACCCTATAAAAAATTCGTACTCGATAACGGTATGAAAGTCATTCTTCATGAAGACCATTCTGACCCCTTAGTCCATGTCGACGTTACATATCATGTTGGTTCAGGACGTGAAGAACCTGGTAAATCAGGCTTTGCGCATTTCTTTGAGCATATGATGTTCCAGGGATCAGAAAATATTGGTGATGAACAGCACTTCAAACTGATCACTGAAGCTGGCGGTACTTTGAATGGTACGACTAATACAGACCGGACCAACTATTACCAAACAGTTCCCGCCAACCAACTAGAGAAAGTCATTTGGATGGAAGCTGACAGAATGGGTTTTCTGGTGGACGCCGTTACCCAAGAAAAATATGAAGTTCAGCGTGACACTGTTAAAAATGAACGTGGGCAGAATTATGACAATAGACCTTATGGACGAGTATTTGAAACAATAAGTGCTGCTCTTTATCCTGAAGGTCATCCTTATTCTTGGCCAACAATTGGCTATCTTGAAGATCTTGATAGGGTCAATGTAAATGATCTGAAAGCCTTCTTTCTACGCTGGTATGGACCCAATAATGCTACGCTGACAATCGGTGGCGACATTGATGAAAAAGAAACCTTAGCTTTAGTTAATAAATATTTTGGTTCTATTACCCAAGGTCCTGAGGTTGCCATGCCAGAGAAACGAATGGTCACTCTCGATAAAGATCGTTATATTTCTATGGAAGATAATATTCATCTTCCTGCTGTTGTAGTAACCTTTCCAACAGTTCATGCAAGACATGAAGATGAGGCCGCATTAGACATTTTGGTTTCTATCTTTGGTGGTGGACAGACTTCATTACTTTATAAAAATCTGGTTAAAAACCAAGTAGCTGTTCAGGCTACAGCATCTCATAACTGTGGCGAGCTTGCGTGTTCTTTTATCATGTTTGCTCTTCCGCATCCTGCTTCAGGTAAATCACTTGCTGATCTGGAGAAAGTAATTAGAGATACCTTAGTTGAATTTGAGAAACGTGGTGTTAAGGATGATGATCTGACAAAAACCAAAGCAAGAATGGAGTCACAATTTATTTTTGGGCTGCAAAGTGTACAGGGTAAAGTTAGTACTCTGGCGGCTAATGAAACCTATACAGGAAACCCTAATTATATCGAACAGAATATTGCAAGGTATGCAAAGGTAACCAAAGAAGATGTACTTCGAGTCTATAAAAAGTACATTAAGGACAAATCTGCTATCGTATTGAGTATTGTCCCTAACGGAAAATTAGAAACAATAGCTGCTGTCGATACTTTTAAATCGCCCGTAAGAACATTCCTGACCCAGGAAAATGAGACTTCGGTTGACGAGCTGCAATTACGAAAATCAAAGGATGTATTTGATCGCAGTATAATGCCAGTTGCCGGAGCCAATAAGGCTGTTGAAATACCTCAAATGTGGCAGGATTCTTTACCTAACGGTATCAAAATACTAGGAACTCAAAGTCTTGAGACTCCAACTACGTCACTGTTGTTGAAGATTTCTGCGGGGCATTATTTTGAATCGAAGGATAAATCAGGTACTGCAGCTCTACTAGCTGCAATGCTTAACGAAGCCACAACTGAAAGAACGGCTGAAGAGATGACGTTGGAGCTTCAAAAACTCGGTAGCTTCGTTAATATCACTGCAAATAACTTCTCTGTGGATATCAATGTTAATGCTCTAACAAAGAATATTGATGCCACTATGAAACTTGTTCAAGAAAAACTGTTAAAACCAGCATTTATCGATTCGGATTTTGAGCGTAATAAGAAAACTGCCATTCAGGACATAGAAGCTCAAAAGAAGGATGCTAATTATCTGGCAAGAACGGCCTATCGTAAACTGCTCAATACAGACAACATAGCAGCATTGCCTATTGGCGGCTCAGAAGTGTCACTGTCAAACATCTCTCTTGATGATGTTAAAGCGTTTTATGCAACACATTTCAAGCCCGCTGCGGGACAAATGATCATAGTCACAGATTTAGAGCAAGCGACTATCTCAAAAAGTGTCGCCTTGTTAAATGACTGGAAAGGTGAGGGACCGAAACTTAATGTTGAATTCCCTATGCCTACTACCAAAAAAGGTGTTATTTATCTGGTTAATAAAGATGATGCTCCTCAGTCAGTTATTCGTATGGGTAAACGCTCTCTAAAACAAGATATTACAGGTGAGTATTATAAAGTTGGTTTGATGAACTTCCCACTTGGGGGGGCTTTTAACAGCCGTATAAACTTGAATTTGCGTGAAGAGAAGGGTTATACCTACGGTGCACGTTCATTCTTCAATGGTAATAAGTTAACGGGTAGTTACACCGCTACAGCTCAGGTCAGGGCTGATGTGACTGATAAATCACTGGTGGAGTTTATTAAGGAGATTGAACTGTATTTTGAAAAGGGCATAACGGCAGAAGAGATCAGTTTCATGCGAAATGCCATTAATCAAAGTGATGCACGAAGATATGAGACTCCTGGTGCCAAACTGAACTTTTTAGCGCAAATACTAGATTTTGATTTAACAGCAGATTTCGTAAAAAAACGTAATGAAATCGTTAAGAGTATTAGCGTTGAAGAAATCAATGCACTGGCTAAAAAACACCTTAATATCAAAGAAATGATAATGGTGGTTGTTGGTAATTCAGAAGTCTTGAAACCGCAACTAGAAGCCTTAGGTTATGAAGTCGTTAATTATGAAATCTAGATATTGTTAACCCAAACAAATTACAACGTCCACGTTTCACCAACTAACTGCAAGAATAATTAGTTGGTGAAACACTCTCATCAAAGTATAGGTAGAATAAATACTAGGTTATGTTACATCCTCAACTTTAGACAATGACGTTTTATAACCGTTTTTACAGTGATCTACCATTCATTATCTCTCTGTCTTTACCGCCAAGTGGTGTGTGACAAGCTAAGCAAAATTTGGAGCGACCAGAAAGATCTACTTCTTGATGATTAATGATACTACCATCAGCATTATATTCTGCCCAAAACCAATCGTCATTAGCACTATCGTAGCCTTTTTCGCGTTGATACATGATGGTTAAAGCAACATAGTTTTCAGCCTGATCAGCACCATATACTTCTTCTTTCGTTAGACCATCTTTTGAACCATAATTATGTTTAACGATTAATTTTCCAGTATGGCCCTCAATTTCTGCATTAGTTGAAATTAATTCCTGAATACTACCGTGAGGACGATTACCTTTAAATGGAAAGCTGCGAATTCGATCTTTCCCAATCAGTTTATTTTTTAGCATGTACTGCCAAACTTTAGCAGCGTAGGCATTATCTTCAGCTGTACCTGAAGTGGCCTTTGATGTTTCTGCCATTAATTGCAGGGTTAAAGCACAAGATGCAACGACAGCTAGCTTTAGTAGGTATTTTGTTTTTAATAACATGGAATTAACTCCTTACAAAAGTAACAAATTAAGCCCCTAGTATTAGGGGCTTAATGATGACAAATATTAAATTGACTGCTTATACTAATGTCATTAACTAACTGTCTTATTAATTAGACTTAAGATTGTCTGAATGACCACCAGTAGCTTTCTTGCCCATGCCTTTACCTTGGTTTAATACGGGGTAGTATTGAGTGAATACAAAATCATCTGCGGCGGCTGCGGCATGGCAAGCGTTACAAGATTCAGCTGGAAAGGCTTTTGCAGTTTTGGCTAGAGTTTTATGATCAGGTGTTGAGAAACTAAAGTATGCCCAATTACCTGGCTCATTTGGAAAATGCTTTTTACTTTTAATAGTCGCTTCAAGTCCAATATACTTACCCATAAAGTAGCCTTTACCACTTACGGCTGCTTTTGTACCTACAGACACTAATTCTTTAATTATGATTGTCTCTTCTGGAAATTCTCCTTCCTTTTTCCAATGTTTCCAACTT
Organism: Enterobacterales bacterium; assembly: GCA_047618765.1. Lineage (GTDB taxonomy): Bacteria > Pseudomonadota > Gammaproteobacteria > Enterobacterales. The sequence continues at coordinate 4,653 of JBLHLI010000189.1, forward strand.
ACCGGATCAATATAAACATTATGATGTTCTGGAAAGGCTGCTTTACCATCATTCATGTCGTTTGGTGTCACAGGAGTTCCAACATATATCCATTCACGATAACCTGTTGGGCGCTCTAATTGTCCATCTTTGATGGAAAAGGCTTGCTCTGCGTAGGTAAATCCTGCAAAAATGACTTGCAAAGACAGTAACGATATAACTAGTAGTATTTTATTTGCTTTCATGATCGACTCTTTTTTTGTTAAAAACTAAGTATGCTCCTGATTGTTAAAATTCAAGGTATCTCAAATGCTCAAAAATGACTCTCAGCTACTCAAATGTTCTACATCAGAGTTTAATGTTCTTGATGATATTATTGATACTTTGCGTTTTCGTGGCAGTATTTTTTTTCATTCTAACCTTGCTGCACCTTGGGGTATGTCTTTATCGCAAATAAAAAAACCAAGATTCCATGTTTCTATAGAAGGTAGTTTTTATATCGGTTCAGACAATGGAACTCTGAATGTAAAGCCAATGGATATTGTCATGGTTCCCGATGGTGATATGCATTGGATAGCTGATCAAACTAATCGTGAACTCGTTGCAAGTGAGAAAGCTGGCGATGCCTGCGCCTTAGGTATGCCCTTATTTCAACAAGGTGATATTACCAATAAAATCATGTGTGGTTTGGTTGAATATGACGAAGCGATAAATCACCCTATTCTCTCGGTATTACCTCCTTTAATCCACCTTTCTAATATTCAATCAAATGATAATATCTGGATGACAATCACTTTAATTGATGCTGAAATAAACAGAACCAACAATAAAAAAACAAATATTATTGATCGTTTAACTGAAGTGCTTTTTATTCAACTTTTAAATAAGTTTGTTAATGAAAATAAATATTTGACAG
>JBLHLI010000190.1:0-5543 GCA_047618765.1 Enterobacterales bacterium
ATTATTCAAAATAAATTACAATTAATTTAATATCTATTGAGTATCTTCATTAATTAACACAAGAGAGGTACAGATTTTGTTAATAGAGAATTGAATTTATAGATATTCAGCTAAAGTCTAAGGTGCATAAACTTGGTTTCGGCCACTAGATTTGGCGATATATAAGGAATCATCACCTGCTTTAATAAAACCTTCTAGAGAAGATTCTTGCTCAGTATTGGCTAATGCAACACCAACACTAATGGTAACGTATTTTGAAACATCCGATTTTTCATGAAGTATTTCTCTTTCTTCTATTGATTTTACCAGTCGTTCGGCAACTTTTATAGCACCGTCTTTATTAGTGGCTGGCAATAAAACAACAAACTCTTCTCCACCATATCTTGCTACAACATCGGCAGGTCTTAATAATTTTTCTTCAAGTGTTGCTGCAATCGTTTTTAAACAATCATCTCCACTTTGGTGACCATAGTGGTCATTATATTTTTTAAAATAATCCACATCAATCATAAGAAAAGACAGTGCATTTTTGTCTCTTAATCTTCTTTTCCATTCCGAATTCATTGCTCGGTCAAAGCCACGACGATTATAAATATGGGTTAATCCGTCTAGATAACTGAGTTGTTCCATTTTTTTGCTGGCTGCAAGTAAGTCTTTTTGCATCTTCACTAATCTAGCTATAGCTGCTATTTTAGAATTTAGGACAATAGGTGCTACAGGTTTTTGCAGATAATCATCGGCTCCAGCTTCAAGACCTTGGGCTAAATTATCATCATCATTAGCTGAGGTGATGAAAATTATTGGAAACCATTCATCCTTATACTTTTTTCTTAACCTTTTGGTTGTTTCTACGCCATCTATACCGGGTAGAAGGTAATCCATTAATACCAGGTCCATTGTATTAGGGTCAAATAATTCCAGCGCTATTTCACCAGTTGTAGCCGGAACGACTTCATGTCCAAAAGATTTTATATAGGCAGTCGTTACCATCATTACTGCGCGGTCGTCTTCAACCAACATTACTTTCATAAAGATACTCTCCATGTATTAATACTTAATTTTATCTAGTCTTGTTCATTTTTAACAAGCTAACTCAGTGCCAATATAAACTATAAAAAAATATAGTTAATGATTATATTAAGACAAAGCCTCAAACAATAATACAGGATAATATAATGGTTATCCTATATTATTTATCATTAAATTTGACTAGCTAGCACATTAAATAAATTGGCACAGATGAACTTAATAAAATGTTTTATCCTTGTTAACCATGTCAACTAGGTACTGACAGGGCTTAAATCGTTGGTCGATATTTTTTTCAAAATATTCAAGCCTTTCAATTAACTTATGTAAACCCAGCTTGTCACTATATCTAAATGGGCCTCCTAAAAAAGGCGGATAACCTAATCCAAAGATAGCACCAATATCGCCATCTCTTGGAGATTGTAATATTCCTTCACCTAGACAACGTATACATTCATTAATTAGCATTAGATTACAACGTTCACTAATAACCTCGGGATCCATTTTGTTAGTAGGCTTAACACCAATATCGGTATAAACCGTTTCATCAACTGCACGTTTTCCCTTCGTCTTATTCTCGTAATCATAGAAACCTTTTTTATTCTTTCGTCCTTCTCTACCGGATTCAGTCAACTTGGAAAAAGCTGATGCTGGAGTCATTCTTTTACCAAAGGCCTGTTCAAGGATAGGTGTGATTTTTGTGCCAACATCAATGCCTACCTCATCGAGTAATGTAATTGGACCGACTGGATAACCAAAAGAAGTCATAGCACTATCGATATCTTCCACGGGTACCCCTTCAGAAACTAGATGCCCAGCCTCATTCATATAGGCCGCCAAAACCCGGCTTGTGTAAAAACCCGCTCCATCATTGACCACAATAACCGTTTTACCTTGCTTTCTTCCATATTTAACTGCTGTTGCAATAACCTCTTGAGAGGTCTTTTTTGTCACAATTAATTCAAGTAAAGGCATTTTCTCAACGGGAGAAAAATAGTGCATTCCAATAACATTTTCAGGACGCTTGGCCTTGGCAGCAATATCTGTAATGGGGATAGATGAAGTATTGCTAGCAAAAATAGTATCTTTAGGGCAATTTTTTTCAACCTCTTTAAGCATTGAATGTTTTAATTCAAGAGATTCAAAGACCGCCTCTATGACCATATCAACATTACCAAAGCCACTGTAATCAGTGGTACCTGATAGTTTTGCCATTATATCTATAGCTTGTTGTTTACTATAATGACGTTTTTTAACTTTTTCCTGTAACCTATCATGTGCATATTTCAAAGCATGATTAACACCCTGCTCTTCTAGGTCTTTAATTCGTACTGTTGTATTAGCTTTATCAGCACTAACTAAGGCTATGCCTGCGCCCATTAATCCGCCGCCTAATATGCCTAACTTGTTCACTGCTTTACTTTGTACAGCTAGGTCAACAAAGTTATCTTTTTTAAGATCGGTCACAGCAAAAAATAATTTAATAAGCTGCTCAGCTTCAGGGCTTAACACCAGCTCTGCAAAATTTTTGGCTTCAGTTTCATAACCTTTATGCTGATCTCCGCTAGCCCAATCCTCAACACAATCAATGATTAATTCCGGAGCAGGATAATTACCTTTAGTTTTTGCTTTTACCTTTTTCCTAGCTTGCTGAAATAGAAAATCCAGACCTAGCTGGTTTTTTTCTAACAGTAACGATTGCCAACCTTTTAGAGTCAACAAACTTCTCATCATTATGGATGCCGAATCATCTTTATCAGCATCAGTCTTTTGTGCAAGTCTACGCAACAGTTTTAAAGATGCCGTCCTTAAATGGATTGGCTCAGCTAAATCATCAACTAAGCCCATTTTAAGGGCTTTACTGGGTCTAATATTACGACCCGTAGTCATCATTCCTAAAGCTTCAGTGATACCAATCAATTTAGGAAGCCGTTGGGTACCACCTCCACCAGGTAACAGACCCAATTGAACTTCAGGTAATGCAAGTATGGTCGAAGCGTGCTTACTACATACTCGGCCATGGCAGGCCAGCGTTAACTCAAGGCCGCCACCTAGGCAGGCACCATGTATTTCAGCAACAACAGGGATGTGGAAGTTTTCAATTTTATTGAATATTTCATATCCTGCAGAGGTAAGCTCTAGAATTTGTTCCTTTGTTTTTAACTGACTTAAAACATTAATATCGGCACCAACGATAAATGAATCTTTTTTACCACTCGTAATAATAATTCCTGATACTGATGTTTTTTCTAATTGATCAAAAATATTTGAAAACTCATCACTAAATTCTGCCCGTAATGAATTTTGTTTTTCACCCACTAAATCAATTGTGATAAGAGCTATATTATCGTCGAGTATTTCGAAACGAAGTGACTTTGTATTGTTCATTATTCCACCTCCAAAATCATAGCAGCACCCAATCCACCAGCAGCACAGGCAGTGGTTAATGCTAATCCGCCGCCGCGTCTTCTTAATTCATTAAGAGTCTGGGTAATCATACGTGCTCCAGTTGCAGCAAAAGGATGTCCATAGGCTAAAGAGCCACCTAATACATTAAACTTATCCATATCGACTTCTCCAATAGCTGAGCTTCGACCTAATTTCTGCTTGGCAAAATCGAGTGAGCTAAAAGCTTGTAAGTTACAAAGAGTTTGAGCAGCAAAAGCCTCATGCATATCAATAAGCGTTAAATCATCTAAGGTCAGATTTGCTCTATCAAGTGCCTTAGGCGTTGCATAGGATGGTCCCATCAACATATCTGTTTTAGCATCAAGGGCAGCAAAAGCCTGACTTTTCAAGTATCCCAATGGCTCTAGGCCTAGTTCTCTAGCCTTACTTTCTTTCATCATCATTACAGCTGCAGCACCATCGGTTAAAGGTGTACTGTTAGCAGCAGTAACAGAACCAAACTTCTTATCGAAAGCCGGTCTTAACTTTGCATAATCTTCAATATTCGAGTTAAAGCGAATATTATTATCTTCAATAAAGGTTTCTTTATAAGGAGGTACATGGGCTTTCATCACTTCACCGGCTAACTTTCCTTCACTCCAGGCTTTTGCAGCAAGTTGATGTGAACGATGGGCCAAGTCGTCTTGCATCTGACGGCTAATACCGTGGTCTCTTGCCATCTGTTCAGCATTCTGTCCCATGGTTAATCCTGTAGACGGTTCTTTTGCTGAAGGTGGTACAGGTACTAAATCAGCAGGTCGTAATCTGGAAAGTAACTTTAAGCGCTGGCTTAATGTTTTAACTTTACTAATTTCTACCAATAAATTAGCCAATTTTCGGGATACACCTATCGGCACCACTGAGGATGAATCTGCCCCACCAGCAATTCCGATTTCAATATCACTACACTCAATAGCTTGAGCTATTGACACAGCTGATTGAAAACTTGTTGCACAGGCCCGAGAAACACTAAAAGCATCGGTATGAATATTCATGCCTGTTCCTAGAACTATTTCACGGGCTATGTTTGGTGATTCAGGCATAACAACAACTTGACCAAACACCACACGGTCAATCAACTGTCGATCGATATCAGTTCTTACTAACATTTCTCGTACAACCAATTTACCTAATTCAATGGCACTGATGCCTTTATAGGCTGTCATTTGTCTAGCAAATGGAGTTCTAAGACCAGTGACGAAGGCTATACGATCTTGCTTACTAGATACTTTCTTTTTACTAGGAGATTTACTGGCAGTAACTTTTTTAGTGGCTTTTTTTGTCGCTACTTTTTTAGCTGGCTTTTTCTTAACTGCTACTCTTTTTTTCTCATCAGTAGCATCGGATTCATTCAAACCGGGTTTTTCAGTACTCATTTATTAATCTCCAAAACTCTCAAAATCTAATTTACAAATATAGTACATCAAAAATTCATTAAGGTATGCAAAAATTCAAACAAACGTTTGAATTTTGCTTGTAATGGCCTGAAATCAAGTAAATTACACATCTTGATACGATTTCCTTAACTCTTTAATGCAACATTAACTGAAATATCTAGATTTCAACTGTTTACAAAGTATAGAATGTTCACCACTTTGCCACCCTCAATGTTAAGAGAATAGACTGACTATGAATAACCGTGATTATATTGTTAGACTCCGCGAACATATGAACAAAAGAATTATCGGCCAGCCTGATTTGGTTGAGAGTCTTCTTGTTGCCTTGTTAGCAGATGGACACCTCTTAGTAGAGGGTGCTCCAGGTCTTGCAAAGACCAGAGCAATCAATGAGCTTGCCAATGCTATTGAGGGAAACTTTCACCGTGTTCAATTTACACCTGACCTACTGCCAGCCGATCTAACCGGTACAGAAATTTATCGTCCACAAGATGGTACTTTTAAATTTCAAAAGGGCCCTATTTTCCATAATCTAGTTCTAGCAGATGAAATTAACCGTGCTCCAGCAAAGGTTCAATCGGCTTTACTTGAAGCAATGGCTGAGCATCAAATCACTGTAGGTAGTCAAACTTACCCTCTACCAAAACTATTTATGGTCATGGCAACCCAAAA
>JBLHLI010000191.1:0-5533 GCA_047618765.1 Enterobacterales bacterium
ACTGGGTTATTTTATTTTCTTTATCCACAACCAGTTGCAAGCCACCGAGATAACAAGGGGCAACGTTATCATAATGTCGACTACCACTAATTGCTGCTTCTAAATCTACCATCAACATTAGTAGCTGGTGCTCATTAAAAGGGCGTTGGTAAAATTCATTGAGTGCATAAATCGCGGCAACTACAGAACAAGCGCTCGAACCAAGCCCACTACTGCTTGGTATGTTTTTTTCTAATATCAATTCAACGATTACTGATTTTTTTCCTAACTTTTCTAGAGCTGTGTTGAATGCAAAAATACAATCCCAAACGATGTTTGCTTTTTTGTCTTTAGGAAGCCGATTAGCATGAGAACCTGTGACTATTAAATCATTTTCCTGGGACTTTATGGCTTCTTTCACATGAACAATATCACCGATTAGTGAACCGTCGATTGGCACAACCGCTAACCCTAAAATATCAAAACCGACACTGACATTTCCGATGGATATTGGAGAAAAAACTTTCACTGACATAATAAATCTACTTCTCTATTTTAAGAGTGTTATTCAAAGCTAGGTATGGTCACGGCTAAGCGGTAATGTTTTCAATAAATCACCAAAAAGTCCTGCAGCAGTTACCTCTGCCCCTGCACCATAACCTCTTATCACAAAAGGTATTGGTTGATAGTAGCGAGTATGGAGTGCAAGTGCATTTTCACCTTTAGTGACACCAAAGAGTGGATGATTAGAATCCACTGCCTGTATCGCAACTTTAATTTGTTCATCTTCAATTGAAGCAATGTATCTGAGAACTTGTCCGTTAGCTTCAGCCGCCTTTACTTTTTTTGCAAAGGTGTCATCAAAACTTGGCAGTTTTTCAACAAACTCTGCCGCCTCAGTGATTTCTGCAAGCTCAGCAGGTACTACAGGTTCGATCTTAATATCATCCAATTCTAATGAAAGACCAGCTTCACGTGCAATCACCAAGGCTTTACGTGCAACATCTAAACCACTTAAATCCTCGGCTGGATTAGGCTCAGTATAACCTAATTCGCGCGCTTTTAAAGTCGCCTCAGACAAAGATAAACCGTTATGTATTTCCCCAAAGATGTAGGACAGTGAACCCGATAAAATTCCTTCGAATTGTACCAGTTCATCACCCGCTCTTAGTAATCCTTGGAGGTTGTCAATAACTGGCAAACCAGCACCCACATTCGTTTCATACAAAAAGCGTCGCTGATTTATCTCAGAAGTTTTTCTAAGTTGACAGTAATAATCATAGTCTAAGGTATTGGCTTTTTTATTAGCCGTTACCACATGAAAACCATTAGCCAAATAATCATTGTACTGCAAAGCAATACTCTCATTACTGGTACAATCAATGATCACCGGATTGTTCAATTGAGCTTCTGCAATAAAGCTTTTTAAAAGTGCTAAATCTAGGCTATCGGTCGCTTCAGCTAAAGACTCTTGCCAGTTAGCCAAATCAATATTATTACTATCCAGCAAGATATGTTTGCTGTTTGCAATGCCGACCACATTTAACGCAATATTCTTGTTACTCAACCATTGTTGTTGCTTATTAATTTGACTCAACAATTCTTTTCCGACTGTACCACAGCCTATAATGATGGCATCAATCGTTGGCTTATTTAGAAACAGGCTTTGGTGACAGACCTTAACCGCGTCATCCACTCTTTTCGCTCGCACAACGGCTGAAATACTGCGCTCTGATGAATCTTGAGCGATAGCAATAATGTTCACCCTCGCTTGGGATAATGCACCAAAAAACTTTGCTGCAATACCTCTTTGATGCTGCATTTTATCACCGACTAAAGTAATAATCGCGAGATTTGGGCGAATGTTAATAGGCTCAAGTAATTCATTTTTAAGTTCCAGTTCAAAGGCTTTATTAAGACACTTTAAAGCTGCATTAGATTCTTCGCCTGGCACACAAAAACTAATAGAATATTCGGCTGATGATTGACTGATCATAATGACCGAGATATCTGCTTGACTGATCGCTGAAAAAACACGACTCGCCATTCCAACCATACCTTGCATCTCTGGACCAGAAACGGTCACCATTGCCACATCAGGAAGGTTGGTTACCGCTTTTATTAACTCATTTGAACTTGATTCACTTGAAATTAGCGTTCCTGGTTTTTCAGGAGAAAGAGTATTTTTTATACGGCAAGGAATATCATATTGCAATAAGGGTAATATCGTTTTTGGATGTAATATTTTTGCACCAAAATAAGAAAGTTCCATTGCCTCATGATAGGACATTTTGTCTAACAGTTTTGCACTTTCAATAAGATTTGGATCTGAATTATATACACCATCAACGTCTGTCCAAACTTCACAAATTTCTGCACCTATGCAGACCGCTAATATTGCAGCAGAGTAATCACTGCCGTTACGACCGAGAGTTGTCGTTTCACCATTGTGTTTGATACCGTAAAACCCAGGCATAAATGACACCTTCGATAGTGTCTTGTATTCGAGATTAAATCTTTCTTTAGAGATTGCAAGGTCTGCTATCGGTTCAATAGAATGTTCATCGGTTGTTAAAAATTTCTCTGGTAATATATGAGAAATATCATGTCCAAAGGTTTTAATAATTTCTGAGAGTAGCAACACGCTAAATTTTTCACCAGTGCTGATGATCTGAGCTAAGGTTGTATCAGGACAATGATCAAGAAGCTTTGCACCATGACTTAATTTTTTTAAGCGTGCAATTAAGACTTCAAATTCCGTTGTTATATGAACTTGATTGATGTTCTGGCACTCATTAAACACTTCTTGTAAAATCTTAATTAACTTCTGCTCTATAGCGTTTTGTTGGGCAATAAGATTTTCTTCATCTAATGTTTCAAGTCCATCGGTTAGCGCAATTAAATCATTAGTAATATCTTTTGGCGCAGATAAAACGATGGCCACCTCACTATTTTGGCAATAAACATCAATAATCTTTGCGACATGCAGAAATCTCACAGCATTTTTAAGGGATGAGCCTCCAAACTTTAAAACTTTCATTATTAATCTCTTCTTATTGCCCATATACGAAAAAACCCGTGAATCTTCAGGAGAGTCACGGGCTTTTGATGTTTTTTGTTAACGTATCAGCCAGTGACCATCGGATGAATAATCATCGAGGTAATCATTAAGGTACTAAGCGTCTGAATGTTAATCTTCATCGGTGTCTTTCTTCTTTATTTATTTTTGACCAGTTTGCAATATAACTCCTTGTTTCACTAAACACAAGACTCTAAATCGCTAATAACAAAAAAAGGTCAGGAGTGCCCTGACCTTTACGTTAAGGTAATGCTTGTAGGTTTTACCAGTTATATATCAATGCTCCAACCGCTAGTCCTGCTACAAATTCTGTAAATCCATCTGGGCAGTAATAAGGGTCATTATAATCATTAAAGTAATAGCTCGCTCCTACTTGATAATTAGTATTCCATCTATAGTCAAAATACGCTTGATAATAATAATCGTCATACCATTGATAAGGATTGTAACTATTACGATATTGGTAGTTGTAATGGTAATGTCCATGTCTTGAGTTCCAATTACCGTATTGATGAGACCCTCTATAATGACTGTTGTTAAAATAGTAATGACTATTGTGATGACTTCGTCCATGTTTTCTATATTGGTTATTATTTATATACTTTCGAGTCGCTCTATCATGACCGTGATGCTTTCGCTTTGAACCTGAATACCTCTTATTTGAATGCTTTCTGTGATTATTGCTATAATTTTTATAATCACGACTATATTCTCGATGAGAGCTAGTACGATATTTTGAATTAGCAGCATTAGAATACTTACGTGATTGATTATGACGGTTTGATTTATAGTCAGGCCTTGAATTTTCTTCTCGGCTCTGAGTATTGGTTCTTCTCTGACTATTATTGCCATTATCAAAAACGTATTTACGGTTTTTATTTCTATTAGTTAGCTCTCTAGATTGACGCTCTGGCGCACTAATAAGAGCCCTTTCTTGAGTATTTCTCTTTGGCTTACTCTGTGAGCGGATCGCCGGACTTTGTTTGTTTGACCGGTCTTTATTAGCACTTTGCCGAGATTGTTTGTGATTACGACTTGGTCTCTCACTCGCTCTCTCATTGTTTCTAGGAGTCGATTTTCTCTGACTCTTATGTTCACGCTGTGCTTTATCTCGGTGACCAGAACCTTCCTTAGCCATCAAGTCCGCAGGAATAGATAGTCCTAATACTGCTAAAAATATAAGTAATTTCTTCATCACATTTACCTCACTTCTGTCGATAGTGAAAGATTAACAAAGTCTATCTGAACGAAAGCTGAACCAAAATGAGATTAATTGAAACTAGTGAAAGTTAATTATCACTAATAATACGCTCAGATTGGTCTGGAGCGTCATTGACAGGATCTTGATGAATGAGGACTTCAGCAGTAGGAAACTCGGCATGAAGGGACGCCATAACTCTATCTGAGATGATGTGAGCATTATGTAATGTCATGGAACCATCCATTTCTAGATGTAATTGAATAAACTTAGTAAGACCAGATTCTCGTGTTTTTAGTTCATGAATAGCTTCAATATCTTTATCGGCTAACACGATATCGCGAATCGATTTTTGAATATCATCAGATAATTCGCGATCTAATAACAATTGAATGGATTCCCTTATTATTTGCCAAGCACTGTATAAAATATAGATACCCATCAATAAGGCCATTGCAGGATCCATCCAAGGGTAGCCAAAACCTACCAACAACAAGGCCACTATGATCATGGTGTTAGTCAGTAAATCAGTCATATAGTGCATGGAATCTGCGCGAATGGCGACACTGTTTGTTAGTCTTATCACATGTCGTTGAAAAAGGATTAATAAAGCTGTTGTAATAATTGAGATAATCATTACCACGATACCAAAGTCCATTTCTGCTATTTGTTCAGGATTTTGAATACGAAGATAAGCTTGAAACATTAGAAAAAAGGCTGAACCTGCTATGAAGGTTGCCTGCCCTAAGCCGGCTAAAGCTTCAGCCTTACCATGTCCGAAAGGGTGTTCTTTATCGGCAGGTGTTAACGCAATTCGAATGGCTAATAAATTGATTATAGAAGCTACAATATCAAGCAGTGAATCGAGCATTGATGCCATAATACTTACAGAATCGGTGAGCCAAAAAGCATACACCTTTATCAATAGCAAGAAGACTGCCGTTGCAACAGAGGCTCTACTAACGAGAGTTAATAATTTTTTAGATTGATCTGGATGAATGTTCATTTTTTTTATTATTCGCACATTAAATATGATTAATTGATTGCTTAAGCGTTTCCTTAAACTATTGTAACGCTTGTTAGACTCAAAGTTGATTGTTTTGAATAAATAATTTATAAAATCGATCCTTCAACTAACCTTAAGTATGATTTTTCATACACCTTGATACGAATAACATGATGAGTTTCTGCTTTTGAAATCCAAACTTGGGTTCGTTCCATCAATGATTGATGATAATTGCTATTAACTTCAGCAACGGACGTTTCGGCTGTACTTA
>JBLHLI010000192.1:0-5456 GCA_047618765.1 Enterobacterales bacterium
ATGCTGACTTCAGTGGTATAGAGTTTGAACTCGATTATGCACTTGGCAATGTTAATGGTCATGATTTTTCTCTGGGAGTAATGGCAGACTATTTAGAAGCTGAGTTAAGTAGTGGAGCCTATGTACCTAGAATTCCGCCCATGAAATATGGTCTGAAGCTTAATCATGATTATAACAACGTCTCAACCCAACTAAGCTGGATACGATCTGATGGAATTAACAGAATTGGAGCAGGTGAGCTTGCAACGGATGCCTTCACTATGCTGAATTTGGAGATGATGTATCGTGTTGATCTTGGTCCTGAAGATTTAGTGATTTTCTTTAAAGGCACAAACCTGTTAGATGAGGAAGCAAGAGATCATACTTCATTCTTAAAAGATCTGGCGCCTAGAGTAGGGCGAAGCCTAGTACTTGGAGCTCGCTATAGTTTTTAACTTACCGCTCATTTATTAGTTATTATAGATAAAAATCCCACAACAATTACCTTGTTGTGGGATTTTTTTGATAAATTATTTATTAAGATTAATGGAGTTCAGCCTTATTTATCGGGTGTTATACCCATCTTTGTAACGCCTCAGCTGTATCAGATGGATTGGTGTTAAAACATATCTTTGATTTAGGTGGCTTTTGCTAGCACTCGGATTCAATCAGCTAAGAATTATCGATCGTTCAGAGGTGATGCAAATATATTCAGCTCTTTGATTTGCTTAATTGTCCTACTAACGAAGTCATATCCTTTTTGTAGCGTTTAAAATAAGCGCGGATATCTTCCAAAATCATATAATTGACAGGTATTAAAAATAACGTAATGATCGTTGCAAATAAAATACCAAAACCTAAACTTACAGCCATAGGGATCAAAAACTGCGCCTGGGTAGTCTGATCAAATAATAATGGCATTAGCCCTGCGAATGTTGTTATTGAAGTAAGAATTACCGGTCTAAAACGACGACCTCCGGCCGCATAAACAGCAGTAAATACATCATCACCCTTTTTACGTCTGGTATTAATAAAATCAACTAAGACTAATGAATCATTCACCACTACACCTGACAATGCCAATATACCCATCATGCTGAGTAGTGACATATCGATACCCATTATCCAATGCCCAATGACTGCGCCAACCATACCGAAAGGAATAACAGACATGACAATAAAGGGTTGAACGTAAGACTTAAAGGGTATCGCTAACAACACATATATCGCTATTAATAATCCTAATAACCCAGCAGATAAGCCATCTGATGACTCTTGTTGATCTCTTGCTTCCCCCGCCATTTCAAAATCTGCACCAGGGAATGTAGACAGCAAGTCGTTTAAAAATTCTCTTGTTTCATCTTGCATAGCACTCAGATCACCCGATTTTTTATCGAAATCAGCTGTTACTGATAATGTCCGTTGGCGATCAATTCTACGAATAGAGGATGGGCTTAATCCAGGTTTCACTGTTGCAACTTGCCAGAGTGGAACCTCCTTATTGTTAGGCAGTTTGATTGTCATCTGCTCTAAGGTTTCTATAGACTGGCGAGCGACAAGTGGATACCTCAACATGACACGAACCTCTTCTCTACCCCGTTGAACTCGCTGTACTTCAAAACCATACACCGCTTGCCTTACCTGACGAGCAATAGTATTTAAATCAAGCCCCAATAGGGTTGCTTCGGGTTTAAGAAGAAGTTGCAACTCTTCTTTTCCTTTCGATAAAGAATCTTCAACATCGAAGACCGCTGAAAATGTATTTAATTTTGATTTTAATCGTTCACTGAGTTGCATCAGCTGTTCTGAATTTTTACTACGAAGTTCAATTCGTATAGGCGTTCGTTGAGGTCCAATTTCTGCTCGATAATTGAGTTGCTCTGCCCCTGCTACCTGACCAACCAACAGCCGCATTTCCTTAATAATATCTTGACTACTAACTTTTGAAGTACGCTTCTCGGGTGGTGTTAATTCAATTCTTAAACGTCCAACACTTGAGTTTCTACCACCACTCACTGAATGAATGTCTTGAATGACTGTTTCACCTGTAACGCTATCTCGGTATTTTTCTTTAAGTTTAGTTGCCTGATCAGCTATGAAGGTTACAATTCTGTCAGTACTCTCAAAAGCGGTTCCTGCAGGCATAACCAATGTCACAGTAACAATTTCACTTTGAACTCTTGGAAACCAAATAAATTTCGTCATACCACTACTGATTGCACCAATAATAATCAGTAGTACTGCAAACATGAAGACCCAACTTGCATAACGCCATTCTAATACTTTGACAAGTACTGGTTGATAAATGTTCTTTATGAAAGATTCAAGTGATCCGGAAATCTTCTGTTGTAGTTTTGTTAATCTTGTTTGTTTACCCGTTCTGAGTCTTACATGTTTTAAATGTGCTGGCAGTACTAATTTAGATTCAATCAATGAAAATAGCAGTACCGGAATAATCACATAGGGGATACTGTTATACCAACTGCCACGGCCATCAAGAAAAGCAAAAGGTAAAAACGCTGCAATTGTCGTTAAAATGCCAAATGTAACTGGAATAGCAACTTCCTGAGTACCTTTTATGGCTGCTTCTTCTGGATCCATGCCTGTTTGTAAATGGGCATAAACATTTTCACCGGTGACAATGGCATCATCGACCACAATGCCAAGTACCAGTATAAAAGCAAATAAGGTAATTAAATTAAACGATATACCAAACACCGGCATTAACAAAAAAGCGCCCATAAAACTCATCGGAATACCTATACATACCCACATTGCAACGGCAGGTCGTAAAAATAAGGCTAGCAATATAATAACTAATATTGCACCTTGCCAGGCACTCGTAGACAGGCTATTTATTCTTGCTTTTATAGACTCACTGCGATCTCGCCAATGGGTCATTGACAGTCCCGATGGCAAACTACCTTGCTTAGCTTCAATGTAATCTTTTACCTTTGTTGTTACATCAATAATACTTTGCTCACCGGTACGCTTAATTTCTATTTCAACGGCAGGTTTACCGTTAAATCGCATGATTAAGGGGGTTTCTTCAAATTCGTCGGTTAGTTTTGCTATATCACCTAAACGAATCAAAGTACCATCTTGAGTCGTTAATATAGGGATCTCTGCATATTGCTGTGCCTTATAAGCTTGACCCCGACTTCGAATAAAGATGTCTCCACCTTCAGTTTTTAAATTACCCGCAGAAACATCAATCGCATTACGCCTAAGAGTAGTGGCGATTTGTTCCAGGGTAATATTATATTTTCTAAGGGTTAATTCAGGTATTTCTATAGCTATTTCAAATTGTAAAACATTATCCACCGAAACTTGAGTGACACCGGGTAGTGATGCAACTTCATCGCGAATATCTTCTGCATAACGGCGTAGAGTTAGGGCATCATATTCACCTGAAATTATCAGGGCGATTGCATCAAACTGACGTTGGGGCGTGGTGACTAAGGGACGTTCTGATTCATCGGGAAAATTATTGATAGCATCTACTCTAATTTTAACCTCATCGAGCATTTGCCTAACATCATATCCATCTTCTACTTCAATAGTTACTGCAGAACTACCTTCACTAGACCGAGAAACCATCTCCTTAATGCCTGACAGGCTTTGCACAGCTTCTTCTATTCGAATAGTGATACTTTCCTCAACTTCCTCTGGAGAAGCACCAGGCAGGGCCATGTTAACTTGAACGGTACTAATCTCAAATTCTGGAAACATATCAACAGGAATACTATTTTTTAAAGCATAGAGCCCCGATAAGACGACTACCGCCATTAAAATATTGGCAGCAACATCATTTTTAGCAAACCATGCAATTAGCCCATGCATATTACTGTCCTCCCTTATTATCTAACCTAGCGTCATCTTGTTTTGCCACAGTTGATTTAGATAAAGGTGATGCCGTGTCATTAATAAACTTTACTCTGGTACCAGATGCAAGGCTTGCTGTTGGAGTTAAGATGATCGTATCGTTAGAATTAATTGTAGCTTTGCTTTTTTTAGATAAATCATCTAGTTCATTCGATGCTGAAATGACAACATAATCTTTGTCAGTCCAAATGGGTTCAATTTTTCGTTTTATGAGCATGCCTTCTTCAGCGATAGCTATCATATTGTCCTGGGTGACAGCTCGACGTGGAATAACGTAAACATTACTGAGCTCGATACCCTCGATTTTTGCCCTTAAAAATTGCCCAACACGCATTGCTGGACTTGTTGCAGTGGCTTGAAATGGATTTTGCAGTTGAGCAACCACATAAAGCATACGAGTGTCTTTATCAAAGGCTCCTTCACTTCTCACAAGATTTGCTTGCCATTGATAGGTTTTATTGCCTATGTCGCTTTCTAGAATAACTCTGGGTTTATATTCTGATTGACTTTCGTCTGGTAGATGAAGGTTTGCCAAATCTTGGAATTTTACTGGTAACCGTACTTCAATAAGTTCTGTAGAATAAATTTCTGCGATAGCTTGGGAAGAGTTGACCATATATCCTACATCGGCTATTTGACGCATAACTTTGCCGTCAAAAGGTACACGGACATTGGTTCGCTGAAGATTAAGTTTGGCTTTGTTAAACTTTGCATTAGCGCTCTTTAAACTAGCTATAGCTGCTTTAATCTGAGGCTCGCGTAATGCTAATGATTTACCGCGAGCATTTTTTGGTCGTACATTCCAGTCTCTCTTTGCGATATCAGCCTGTGCTAATTCTTGTTCATAGTTAACTTCTGCTTCTGCTATAGCTGCTGAAGCGATATCAACTTCAATTTGATAGTCCCGTGAGTCAATTTTGAGTAAAATATCACCCTTGTTAAAGCTAGATCCTGCTCTAATGTTGTCTGCAACTTCAATCACTTTACCACTGACTTCCGCTACCAGAGTAGTTTCGGTTAATGGTGTTGCAGAACCATAGGATTCAATCCAAATTTCATAGTTAACAGCTGATAATTTAGTTGTTTCAACTGAAACAGATGGAGGTGGACGGTTGTTTGATTTTCTTGCTTCAGGTTTACTTGCAAACATCCCTGAGATAATAAAAAAAGTAATAATCAATATACTTATTGATACCAAGGTATGTTTTATCCAGGATACTTTCTTGACCTTAACAATTTGTTGGTTTGGAGTCATGTTTTCCGATGAATTAAGATCAGTCATTAAGGTTCCTGTTAAAGATAATTAGTTGTTAAAAGAGTCAAGTATGAGTACGCTTTGCTAGATGTTCTGGCACATTCATTATATACGTTAACTATTGAGATTTAGATCTGTTTATTAATTATAATTCGATTTGTTTATTAAAACTATTGCCCTAATGAGCAAATTCGAAGTCGTAGACTAATCATTGACTACTCATAATAATCTCTGTTTCACAAATACTCTACAATACTGGTAATGGTACTAACATCATTATGAAGCCGAAGCGGCTGTCACATTTGACCTCTGCGCACTCATGTATTTAGCCAGTATT